>JBHLOP010000155.1:0-5345 GCA_048940375.1 Promethearchaeota archaeon
AGTGAACTACCACCCTACAAGTAGGGTGACTTCCTGAATCATCCATTCCCCAACGGGATATGTCAAACAGGCTCGATGGACAGTCCCTGCCCTGATGATGATGAGCGTGATGCTACATAGTAGGTTGATCGGTTTAAAATAGTTATGGCCGAGTTATGATCTCTTGTTATATCAAGTCCACAGTAAGGACAACTGTGAATACGGGTGGCCAGTGTTTTCGGCACCAGTTTCCCACACCGACTACACAGTTGTGTGGTATTATAAGCACTCACATATTCTACGAGAATACCAGCTTCCTCCGCTTTGTACTCCGTAAAGCACATGAGTTGCCCCCAGCCAGCATCACTAATCGACTTAGCTAAATGATGATTCCTCACCATATTGGTAATTGTAAGGTTCTCATACACAATCAAGTCATAGCTATCGACCAGTTTTTTACTGAGCTTGTGATGAAAGTCCTTTCGCTGGTGGCGTATCTTCCTATGTACCCGTGCTACCTTTATGTTCTGTGTGTGACGGTTATTTGAACCCTTAACCTTCCTCGCTTGCCTTCGCTGCTCTTTGGCTAGTTTCTTCTCCGAGTGTCTCAACCAGCGCGGGTTGGATATGGTGTCTCCGTTATTTAATGCTAGTAAACTCTTCAGCCCAACATCCACCCCTATCGCCTTCTTTATCGTTTTCTGAGAGCTAGGAGCGGGATCAGGAAGTGCTACTGCAAAACAGGCATACCAGTGGTCGACATCGCGTTTGATGGTACAGGTCTTGATCATTCCTTCCGTAGGTATTCGGCGGTGAAGTCTAATCGTAATATTTCCAATTTTCGAGAGGCAGAGTTTCTTCTTGTGGTAATCGAGGGCGAACCCACTTTGCGGGTAGGTAAAGGAGTCATACCGATATTTCCCTTTAAATCGTGGGTAGCCTGCTTTTTCACCCTTCTTAATACGCCGAAAAAAGTTGGTAAAGGTCTTATCCAGTCTTCTCAGCGCGTCTTGAAGTACCTGAGAATGCACCGCCTTCAAACATGGGTTGGTCTGTTTTGCCGCTTTCAAGTGGCTGGCTTGCTCATAATAGCTAACCGCTTGTTGATTTTTGTGCCAGGCATCTTTTCGCTCTGCCAGCGCGTTATTATACACACAACGACAGGTAGTAAGCCATTGCGCTAACGTAGTCTGCTGTGATGTTGTTGGATATAATCGGTATTTGTAAGTCCGTTTCATCACACGTCTCCCTGTGTTCCTCTAAGCTTCATGTCAATGGGTTTATTAGCGACAAAACCCTATTTAAAGCTGGGGGACACTACTATGAAAGTGAAAAAAGTAAAAACCGCAATTCATCCCCCCAATTAAAATGGATGTTCCTCTTTCGGAGAATTAATAAGGTATAATTTACAAAAGAAAGGACATTAATAGAGGATTAGGTGAATTAAGAATGGCAGCCTTATATCAAACTGCAGATTGGAAATCAGAGAAACATGTTCCAGTAATTGATGATCCTGTAAAAGAAGGAGATCTTTTCAAGGTAACTGTTAGTGTTGGCAAAGAGATAGCCCATCCAAATACTACTCAGCATCATATAAGATGGATAGACTTGATTTTCTGGCCAGAAGGCGAAAAATTTCCATATCAAATTGGAAAAACAGAATTTCTAGCTCATGGTGAATCTACTCAAGGTCCTGATACAAGCGGTGTATATACACATCACTGGACTACGTTTGTTTTCAAATCAGAAAAGCCGGGTAAACTTATCGCAACCTCTCATTGCAACATTCATGGCCTTTGGCAAAGCGAAAAACAATTAATGATCTAGTAAATTCTACACTCATTAAAATCTGAGTCTCGTAAAACCTTTTTTCTACTTTTTTTCTTATTATTTCTTCTTTTGTGATTGTTAATTCCACTTAAATACTCTGTACTTATTTGTTATTCATTGAATCATGTAATTTACGTATATATCAAAGTTTTATAAGGAGGTGGAATTCTACTACAAGCAAGTAACAACCTGAGGGATTCTTTATGACAAAAATTGATGAAATATGGATTGATGCCGACAAATGCATGCGCTGCGCTAATTGTTTGGCAAGTTGCCCAGTATTAACAACTGCAGGATTTAGTGCCTTCCCTGGTCCTCGAAACGTGATGGGAGAAGCTCCAAGGCCATTTGAAGAAATTGATGCAACACGTGACCTGTTTCACCTTTGTACAACATGTGGGCACTGTAGAGAAGTTTGCCCTTCTGGAATAAATACCCCACAAGCAATGAGCCTCTTAAGAGGAGCAGTAGCCAAAAAAGGCTATGAGGACTTCTACATTCAATCTGCAGCAAAATCTACCATGAAATTTATGAATCCCTACACGAAAGAGCAAATAGAAAGGTGTGAATGGGCAAAAGGATTTCAATTTTCTAAAACCTCGAATATTCTGTTTTATGCAGGGTGCACTTACTCTTTCAATTACCCAGATGTGCTAAAATCAACGATCGATATTCTTCAAAGAGCAGATATAAAAGTACAGTATCTACAAGAGAAAGAAGAATGCTGCGGTATCATGCTGTACGATGGGGGTTATCTTGAGGAATTTCAAGCTCAAGTTGAGGCTAATATAAAAAGGTTTGAAGAAGCAGGTATAGATTTGCTTATAACACCCTGCCCTGGCTGTTTTGGAATGATTAAACGAGAGTACTCGAAGTTTGCTAAGTATAATTTTCGTGTACAACATTTCACTGAATTTCTAATAGATCTGATTAATCAAGGTAAGCTAAAATTTAAAGATTATAATGCCAAGGTCACTTGGCATGATCCATGTCATTTATCGCGAAAAATGCGAATTTTTGACGAACCAAGACAAATTATTGAATCCATTCCAGGTCTAACATTCAAAGAAATGCCAAATACAAAATATGACAGTTTTTGCTGCGGTGCAGGTGGTGCAGTACTCGCATCAAGAGCAGATGTCTCAATAAAGTTAGCTAAGCGGCGCGTTAATGAAGCTACAAATATTGGGGCTAACATAATCTTAACGATGTGTCCAGCATGTGAATCTATTTTGGAAAAGGCAATTCGTTATCTCGCTTGGGAAGACGTGGATGACGAAGAGGATGAGGATTTCGAGCTCTCTGATTCTCGTGTGAAATTAATGGATCTATCTACACTGATTTCCCAGTGTATTTCTTGAGTTTTCCTTTTATTTTTGGGTTTTCATGCAATCACAACTGAAGAGATTCCGACGAAAGCACATATTTTGATTTTCTGCCAATTTTTATATATTTTCTGATTATAAAATATATTAAGCGCCGACGAACACAACCAATAGATTTAAGTATCAAAAGCCCTAGTTCGATTTGGACTATCTATCTATTGTAAAGATAACACCCCAATCGGGGGTGTGTGTGAATGGATTCTGTTGTGAAGCCATTGCAGGAAAACCATGTGGATGTATTTGAATCATCCGTTCGACTTTTAATGGACCAGGGAAAAGCCTCAGTGAATTCTGTACTCAGTCGTTCAGACGACTTTATTGACATCTGCAAAACGATGAAAAAGGCCAAAGAAGACGGAAAAACTATTCATATTACAGGGATGGGGAGATCTGGAAAATCAGGAATGCTAACAGGAGAGTTATTAAAAAATATTGGTTTTAGAGTAAGTTATATTGGAAAGACACTCGCGCGTCCAATCAGAGAAGGAGATATCGCCTTCGCCTTCTCGGGGAGCGGCTGGACCAGAGAAACTTGTGCAGATGTGGATTATGCCATATTAAAGGGTGCTACAATAATTGGTATCACAGCTGACCTCAGATCAAAAATTGGAAGGATTTCAGACATTGTACTTAGACTTCCTGGTAAGACAGACATTCCTGAAGGATCTAGATATGTTACAAAACAACTAGAACAAATTATTAAAACTCCTTTAGCACCAATGGGTACAACATTCGAACTATGTGTGATTTTATTCGGAGCAGGACTAATAGGGGGGCTTCATTCTGCTTCAGGCTATATAGACGGTTTCAAAACGATTTCTGATAAAATGTTATCCGACCTTAACTGGACATTATCAGATCTGTTAAGTTATGAAAATAATCGAGCACAGCTGATTGATGTGATACACTTATTTGAAAATTCGATTATGAATAAGCATCCATCATACTGGATTGGCACAGGATTGACAGATATCATCGCTGGGATGCACGCCATGAGATTTCAGCATCTTAGGTCAGATGTTGAACTCACCTATGATTGGAGATTCCGTGAAAAAAACCATTTGCTGGTTCTGATAAGTGGAAGTGGTGAAACACCATCAATTCTTCATTATGCAGGTGATGCACGAGAAATCGGTATGAAAGTGCTTGGGATAACAGCGTATATGCCTTCTTCACTTAGCAATATGTGTACACATACACTCGTAGTTCATGGTAGAGATTCGCGTGAATCAGCTTATAATAAAAGAATCAATAGTTCAGCTGAATTGTTTGTACCAGCATTTGAATACTCTGCAGCTAATGTTCTGGATGGAATCGTTGCTCAATTAGCATTCAATCTTGGCGTTTCAGAACTTGAAATGGAGCATGAACATGCATAGGAAAGTCTAAAACTTTCCCTGGTCTTTTTTTTGATAATATAATATGGTTAGATGTGCGAGCAGGCCTCGCAATCGTCTCGTCTTTTAATTTGCATTGTATCGAAAGTCATAGTTTCTCCATCAAAAATCAGCAATCGTCCTATTAGAGGAGTTCCTATTCCAAGAACGAGTTTAAATGCTTCCATTGCTTGAAGTGTAGCAAGGACAGCTGGAGTTGCACCAAGAACGGGAAATTTCTTTTGTTCCATAGGTGGATTAGGGAATATACATTTTAAGCATGGACCTTTTCCTGGCACGATCGTCGTTAATTGACCTTCAAGTCCATAGATACCTGCATGAACGAAGGGAATTTCAAAATGAGTACAGGCATTATTAATGAGATATCTTGTATTAAAATTGTCCATTGCGTCAATTACAACAGTAGCACCCTTTATCAAGTCAAATATGTTTTCTTCGGTTATTTCAAAAGGTAAGCCCTCAATAATTATATCAGAATTCATTTGAACTAGTTTTTCTTTTGCAGAGATAGCTTTATCTTTACCTATATCCTTTTCCCAATGTAGAATTTGTCTATTCAGATTAGAGAGATCAGGTTTATCTTTGTCAATTAATACAAGATGACCGACACCACCTACTGCAAGATATATTGAAACAGGGCAACCGAGCCCCCCAACGCCCATTACTACAATTTTAGATTTCTTAAGTATTTTTTGTCCTTCAACTCCCCAACCTTTGATCATCATTTGTCGATCATATCGTTCCAGTTCCGAAG
>JBHLOP010000156.1:0-5343 GCA_048940375.1 Promethearchaeota archaeon
TTAAACTATGATATTCCAAAGATGTTTTAGGAAACATTTCTTTGCAAAATGGCAGATGACCTGTAATATCAAATTTAGTTTGTCTGTAGGTTTTGTTAACATCGATAAATTTCTATAGAATAAACACAATCGTTCGATAGAAATGATTTTAAATTATTTATTCCTTGCTTGAGAAATGATAATTTTTTCAGGAGGACGATTACTATCAGAAATGAAGAAGAGTTATGGAACAAATACGAAGAACAGCTGAAGATAATAAAAAGCGAAGATCAAAAGAATCCATTTAATAGAATGTCAGCCTTTCAATTAAGAAGAATAAGTATTTCACTTCTTGAGTGGACGTTAGGTCTTAAAGGCGAAAAACCCACAGAAGAAGAACTCCGCACCGAATATATTAAACAAATCACGCATCACCCAAGACCACAAAAGGGCATTATGCGAGGTCTTCCTGGTCAGAAACGTGCTGTAACGACCGCTTGGCTTGGTTGGATTCTTGGCATACCGGACGACGAAATAATGAAGCATCAAAAGCTGTATGAGGTTAAGTGAGTATCACTAATGTATTGTATTTCCATAACAGTTCACATTCGATAATCGTGAATGTCTTCTTGCGAATTGAATATACGGAGGCAAGAAAATGTCTGCATTGGAAACAGTTGATCTAAAAAACGTTATAGATCCAATATTTGAAAGAGTAGTAGGTAGAAGAAAAGAAGTAGTGCTTATTCTCTCAGCATTAAAGGCGGGAAAGCCCATCCTACTTGAAGGGCCACCAGGAGTTAGCAAGACTACGATTTTACGAACTCTAAGTGATATTTTAGGAGTACCATTTCATTTTGTTGAAGGTAACGAAGATCTTACAGCTTCGAAATTAATTGGTTATTTTGATCCCGCCGCAGTTCTGCAAACCGGATATAATCCAGAAAATTTCAGAGAAGGGGCTCTTACGTTAGCAATGCGAGATGGAGGTATACTTTATATTGAAGAAATAAACAGAGCACCCCCAGACGCACTCAATAGTCTAGTTGTGGCTCTTTCTGAAAAAGAAATTCATGTTCCACGTTTTGGTGAAATCTCTGCGAGCTCAGGGTTCCGAGTTGTTGCTGCAATGAATCCTTATGATGATATTGGTGTCCAAAGAATCAGTAGAGCTATTCTTGACCGATTCACAAAACTAAAACTAGATTACCAGAGTAAAGAAGAAGAAATGGAAATAGTTCGTGTAAACACCAAGGACAACAGTGAAAAACTAATGGAGTTAGGTGTAGAAATAGGGCGCCGCAGTCGAGATAATCCTGACTTACGCTTGGGCGCAAGTGTCAGAGGTGCTATTGATTTTGTCAACGTCGTTATGGAACGACAAGTGTTTGATCCCGCACTTACTAAAGAAGATCTTATTGATTGTGCTTCGTTGACATACAGCTCAAAGATATGGCTCTCCGCAACTACAGAAAAAACTGAAGAAGACGTTATTAGAGATATAGTCAATATAGTCTTAGATGAGATGGGACCTGAAACTTTAGATGAAATAAATAAAACACTATAATCGTTTTTAAAATCGCTACTAACTTGTCTCCATTTCTTCATTTCTCTTATTTTTGTTCACATTATACTTGATGTACGGGTTTCGTTTAATAAACTCATTTTCGGATCCCATTAATTTATGGGACGATTTTTTAGGATTTATATGGAAAATCATCTTAGGGTTTAAACACAATTTGTTATCGTAGTACTCAATAGCGGGATTTTGGTGCTTTTCCTTTACTCCTAATATGTTAAATTGAACTAGTCTGATGATACATGAAATATGAAATCCGCGCCCAATAAGAGATTTTCAACTTGAATACAAGTGACATTCGATATTCATCCATAAGTTTTTTATCCACATTTTTATAAATTATAGGAATAATTTCGTACAAAAATATTAAAATATAAAATTGGAGAGCAATAAGCTAAGAGTAAAGGTGTAAATAATGCCAAAGATTACCGATCCTGTAAAATTCGGTAGAATGGAACTCAGAAATAGATTTGTCGCAGCACCAATGCTTACTGATACCGTCTCTGAAGATGGTTGTGTGACTGAACGCTATTTAGAAACTATGAAATATACTGCACAAGGGGGCTGGGGGCTCTGTATGGTTCAAGCAACAGCTGTTCATCCGAGTGGGACAGTTGTTCGTAATGAATTAGCAGCTTATGACGATAAATATACAGCTGGCTTATACGAAGTTGCTGATACTATCCTGCGGGAGGGACCTCATTGCGGAATTCAACTTTTTCACGGTGGAGCAATTGGCCATCCATTAGTAATTCGAAGAACACTGGATACGCCAGACCCGAAGCTTCCTGAAAAGACTCCGGTAGCTCCAAGTCCGATGAATTCTTTTCTTAACCCTGCTGCAGAGTGCCATGTTTTGACTCACGAAGAAATTTTAGGCCTAATAGATTGTTTCGGGGCGGCTGCGGGACGAGCTAAGGAAGCGGGTTTTGAGTGTGTTGAAGTGCATGCCTGTCACGGTTCTTTACCGCATCAATTCCGCACGCCACGTTGCAATACGAGAACTGACGAATGGGGAAAAGATAAGCATCTCTTCATCAAGAAAATCGCTGAGGCTATACGAAACAATGTAGGCCCAGACTTTCCGTTTTGGTTTAGGATAAGTGCTGATGACCATGCCGCACCTGGTACACCGGGGTATACATTAGAGGACACAGCAACGAAACTTGTACCAGATCTAGAAAAGGCTGGTGTAGCGGCTATTCATTCTTCAAGTGGTTCAGTGGATGTCTCGGGTATATGGGTAATTCAACCGCTTTATTGGGAGCAAGGATGCCTTGTAAAAGAAGCTAAGCGTCTAAAAGAAGTAGCTACGGTACCTGTTGGTACGGTAGGCAAGATTATGGCTCCTGAGATGGCGGTCAGAATAATAGAGGAGGAGAGTGCAGATTGGGTTGCCTTAGGTAGACCAGCTTGGGCAGATCCTTGGTATCCAAGAAAGTACTTCGAAGGACGACCTGAGGATGTTAGACGGTGTATTGCATGTGACTGGTGCACATACTTGTATATCTTGGCGAATGTGCCCGCTCGATGCGCAGTAAACTACTCATTTGGAAGGGAGATTCGATATCCACCAGATGAGTTTCTAACACCAGCTGAAATTCCAAAGGATGTCCTCGTTATTGGCGGTGGAGTAGCTGGAATGGAAGCGGCTAGAGTTGCTACTTTGAGAGGTCACAACGTCACAATATATGATAAACGCAAGGAATTAGGCGGAATTATGCGCTATGCTTCAGATATCCCATATCTTTACACGGGCGATCTCATGCAGATCGCAACATGGCAAATGACACAGCTTGAGAAACTAGGAGTCGATGTTAAATTAGGAACAGAGGTAACTCCAGATCTAGTGGATACCATAAATCCTGATGTTGTAGTCGTAGCTACTGGTGGAATTTCTCCTAAGCCGACAAGAATCCCAGGCATTGGACGGGCTATAACGTTCGACGAGTATTTGATGAAAAAGCCAGCACTTGGTCAAGATGTGGTAGTGTTAGGGGGATACGAAGGAGCAGAAGCAGCCACTTCTATAGGTAACCAGAACAAGAATGTCACTCTTGTCTCAGAATCTGATAGTATAACAGAGGCTAACTACTTCTTTAATATCATTAGAGTTGCTGCATTGACGCTGGTTCTTATGCCACAAGCAAACGTGAAAACTATCACTAATGCCACAATAAAAGAAATCACTGCTGATAGTGTTCGTATTGAGGTAGAAGGGGCAGAACAAGTTCTTAAAGCCGATAGTGTTGTTACATGCTTCCCAAGAGAACCCGTAACAGATCTCTACAATGCACTAAAAGGTAAAGTCCCAGAACTCTACCATGCTGGTGATTGTGTAAAGGCAGGAGCAACTCACAATGCTATTGACGATGGAAACTGGATTGGCCGCAAAATTTAAACAATGAACGTAGATTTTAACCCCATCATTTCTTTTTTTTATTTTCTCGCTTTGTTTTGGAATGTCAGAGACGAAACCTATATATATTTTCTAAAATGCCCTAATATAAAATCAATTCTGGGATTGAGAGTTGGCTACTGCTAAATTAATGACACCTAATATCAGGCGAGGGATGATTAAGTGGTGTCCTCGATAAGTGAAACTGATGCATCTTTTATTGACAAACTTTCGTCGCTTAGCGGGCAAAACATTCGGGTGTGTTTTCAATGTTCCCAATGCACTGCAAGTTGCCCTATTTCATATGTAGATCCATTTAACATTAGAAGATTGATAAGAGCATTACAACTCGGTTTAAAAGAGAAGATTTTGCGTAGCGATGACATTTGGAAGTGTACCATGTGTTATGAATGTTATGATCGATGTCCTAACGATGTTAATATACCTAAGGTTATTGCAGCGCTTAGAAAATTGGCAATAGAGAAAGGCATAGGCCCCAAAGCAGTTTTGGACACTGAAAAAAACATCCTCGAATTGTCAAATGTATGGGGCTTAGACGAGGAAACAAGAGAACTGGCAATTGAGGAGTTGAAAGACAACCTTGCTATAAAAAGGATAACTTTTTCTACAAAACCAAAAGCTAAAGTAGTTTACTTTCCAGGATGTCTCTCTCTATACTTAAATAGAGCCCAGGGAATCGCTTCTGCAATCGTAGCGATTCTTGACAAAGCTAAGGAAAATTGGACTTTTCTAGAAGAACTGAAATGCTGTGGACATCCTCTCATTCTCACTGGTGCAGCTTCTGAAGATGATCTTAAGAAAATCGCTGAGTGGAATGTGTCCAAAATTGAAGAAAGTGGAGCGAAACGTTTAGTGACAGGTTGTCCTGGGTGTTTACAAGCCTTCAAAAACGAATATCCCAAGATTCTAGGAAGAGAGCTAAACTTTGAAGTTATTCATTTTGTGCAACTTTTAAGTGAGTATCTTTTTTCTCGAAGAAGACGAATTCCGTTTCCCAAAAAACTCATAGAGAGAGTTACATACCACGATCCTTGCGAACTGGGACGAGTTATTGATGTATTTAACGAACCCAGGGAGATTTTACAGAAGACAAAGGTTGTAAGCCGTTTTGTTGAGAGTGAACCGGATAATTTAAGAAATAGCCGCTGTTGCGGCGCTGGTGGCTTCTTGAAAAGTACTCATGAAAGATTATCCAATGATTTAGCTGATGAAAGACTTAAGACTCTTATCAAAACTAGATCAGGACTTTGCGTGACTGCTTGCCCAAGTTGCAAGTTGCAATTGATGGATACCGCATTACGTTGTGATAACCAGATAAAAATAATGGATATAGCTGAACTGGTTGCAAAGCAATTAAAGTTACTGT
>JBHLOP010000008.1:0-23051 GCA_048940375.1 Promethearchaeota archaeon
TCAGCGGGATAGCGTTCGTAAAGTTTTTTGGTGAGTTTGACGTTCTTGTCGACGTCATGAAGTAGATCGACCCAACTGAGCGAGGGATCGATGAATTGAGGGTGGATATTAGCGACTGCCAGGATGGTTGCAACGCGATCAGGTAGTTTATTTAAGTTAAACAACAAGATACGTTCCAGCGGGGTCAGTTTCACCCCGAAACCGCGTAATTTATTCTTGACGGATGCTTTAATGACCAATTTTAACAGTTTCACTAAACCCATGTTATTTCACCTATTAGTCTTAGTCTTAACAACATACGCTGATTATTCGTCATAAGGAAACTCCCAAGAATAGCAGTTCTCTTTCAACTGGGTCACAACCTGGACGGCTTCTTCAGCGTTATTACCATACCCATCGGCACCGATCTCTTTGGCGAACTTGCGGGTGACTGAGGGGCCGCCCACGATGATCTTGAATTGATATTCTGATCGTAGCTGATCCAGGGCCTGAATGGTCTGCTTGAGGGAGAAGTTGGCGGTGGTATCTAGCCAGGCACTGAGTCCTACAAATACGGGTTGATGCTGTTTAATGGCTTCTATAAACTGGTCAGGAGAGATATCTACTCCCAGGTTAATCACGTCATAGCCAGCGCCTTCTAGAAACAGTTCAACGATCTTAGGACCGATGCTATGCACGTCACCCTCTACAGTCCCCATGACGATTTTCTCCCGGTCTGTGTCGAGTCCTTGCGCTTTTACCAGTGGTTCGATGGTATTTTTAATGAGCTCGACACAGCGGGCAGCCATCCACAGGTCGGCAATAAACAGTTCCCGGGTGGAAAAACGTTGCCCGACGGTGT
The DNA here is from genome assembly GCA_048940375.1 of Promethearchaeota archaeon. Classification (GTDB taxonomy): domain Archaea; phylum Asgardarchaeota; class Sifarchaeia; order Borrarchaeales; family Borrarchaeaceae; genus Borrarchaeum. The sequence goes on from JBHLOP010000008.1 coordinate 842, forward strand.
TCATAGCGTCGCTGACAATGTTAAGAATTCTTAATGGATCGATATTTGTTTCTAATAATTGAGACAAGAGTTCTTGGATTAAGTAAGACTCTCCTTTGATAATCATGTCTCTTAACTGTTCACATAATGAACTGAGTTCGAAGGTGTCACCAGTAAATTTAGTGTGGTAGTCGATTGGTGACTTTTCATCTTTAGATTTCAAGGGTTTATAATCTTCGTGAATGATAGAAAAGGGTTTCCTCAAATTGACATACCTCCAATTCGTTCAGGGTAGTAAAAAACTGATAGACCTCCAATAGGTCGATATTAAAGGGAGAATATAATTTCCATAAACTGAGGATGGTGATCTTGTTGTTGACTCCTTGTACCAAATTGGTGATCAGGTCCATAGGATAATCATTCACCAGCTTAGAAGCAATTTCACCCCTTAACACCTTGTCTTTTTGTTCAGGAGTCATGACCGGGATTTTCATGCCGGCTTCCTTCATAAGATCCGATTTTTTGACAAACAGCGGCTGTTGGGTTGGCAGTTTTAGTCGGTCCTTTAGTTGCTGTACATTATCACAGAGAAGACGCAATTCATTACGCAAATAGTTTTGGTCTCCGCCAGTGCGTCCCAACAACTCGTTTGCCAGTTTGATGGCTTCGTCGGTGGATACATCATCCTCAATGATCAAGATGAGAATATCTTTGGCATCGGCACTCTCAACAATTCGGTTGCGGCGTGTAATCACCATGCGCTCGCCCTGCTTTTCAATGACATCAACATCGGTCTCGGCTAGCCCCATGTGGAACTGTGCCAAAATGATGGGATCCTTCAACGTTTCTGCCACCTTACTTTTTGAGCATATACCCTCAAAAGCAATATAGGGTCCTGCCATGACGTCGAACTTAAGGAGCAAGATTGTTTTAATGCCACATTCCTGTAACGGATAGGAATTTAAAAATAAGGGTTCACCGATCACTACTTACGCCTCCCTTTCCGTTCTTTGCACTAACTCAAGAAACGCTTCCTTAACATTCTCACCTGTTGCAGCGGAAGTAGGAAAAATAATTGTGGGATCGTTAATTTCAAGATGACTGGCAATTATCTCAGGAGATAATGTGTTAGGCAAATCTTGTTTGTTAATACAAACTACATATGGTAGACGTAATTCACCTACAATCAACTGGTGTATATTCTTGGCGACTGCTAAGGCTTCTTCATTAGAAGAATCAATAATCAAGAAGGCACCTGTTGCACCTCTCCACCAGAGTCTCCAAAGAGGTTGATAGCGCTGTTGACCTCCCAGCTCCCAATTAACATAACACTTACCATTGTTCAAGGGCACCTTATAAAATGCAACTCCTGGCGTCGGAGTATAGGTGTCAGAAGAATTTAACTGAGTTTCCTCAATTATACACTCAAGACATGATCCAAAAGTGCTTTTTCCTGCTCCTGCCGCCCCCATTAGTAAAAATTTCAATACTTTCTCTTGCTTACTAGTTACCTTTGTCGTAGATAACTGTGTAATTCCCATTACAAGTTCACCACTGACTTTTGATAGCGGTCTATTTAAAGTCCGCGTTTTTGTACGCCAGCTGGCGCTTCTTTCATGGAAGATAAAATATAACGAGGTTTACATTTTTCAACTGAGATCTAATGAGACGAAATCTAGAAATAAAGACGTTCATTTGAAGTTTTAAGAAAACAGTACGCTAGTTATGATCAAAAAATAAAGGAAAACACTTTAGAGAATTTGCAATTAAGTGAGTGTCAATTACAATTATTGGAGATTCAGTCAGAAAAGAAAAAGTTATAAATCTTTGATGTTTGCTACCAAGATGCGAATAGGTGAATCAAAAAATCTCCTTTCTTATAGAAAAAGAATTCGAAAGGTAAGTATCTCAATTTGAATAAATCAATAAAAGGCAAATTGATTGATCAGCAACTCTATTATGGGTTTCTTTGGTGAGATATTGTTATGAATGTCCAGATACTTGAAAAGACGCAAGATATGTTACGATTTATATTAGAAGATGTAGATGCCTCTTTTGCTAATGCACTCAGGAGAATTATGATCGCAGAGGTACCTACCCTGGCTATTGAAGACGTCATAATCATTGAAAATACATCAGCTTTGTATGATGAAATATTTGCTCACAGACTTGGATTAATACCGCTTAAGACCGATCTTGAGTCCTTTGTATTGCCAGAGGATTGCGGATGCGGGGGAACTAATTGTCCGAGATGTTCCGTTACCTTAACTTTAGTTAAAGAGGCAAAAGAAATAGATACTCAAGGTGACAGTGTAATTGTATATTCAGGTGATCTTGTATCGCAAGATCCTGAGGTTGTTCCAGTAAATGATTTAATTCCTATCGTTAAACTTGCAAAAGGCCAACGCACAGAATTAGAAGCAATTGCACAATTAGGAAAAGGAAAAGCACATGCAAAATGGCAACCAGTAGCAACTTGTTCCTATAAGTATATTCCAATTATTGACCTGAATACACAAGAATGTACAGTATGCGGTGATTGTGTAGAAAGTTGTCCAAAAAGCATTCTTAGAATAGAAGAAGATAGATTAATAATTCAAAACATGTTAGATTGTATTTTATGCAAATTATGTGAGGATGCATGTGATTACAATGCAATCAAAGTACGATGGGACAATAGAATTTTTGCGTTTTCTTTAGAATCTACTGGAGCATTATCGCCAGAAAAAATTGTTAAAAAAGCTGTAGAAATACTCCAAGAAAAGGCAGAAGCATTCAAAGAAGAAATCGAATTAATTCAAGAGGGTGAAAAATCTGAAATCTACAGGTCCAAATAATCCTAATGTGCAATCTATTAGAAGATACTTGCGTAGAAGTGCGCATAAATGGCATGCTAATATTTGGAGAGATGTCGACAACTATTTACAAAAACCTCGTAGAACAAATGTAGAGGTTAATCTTAGCAAAATTAATCGTCTAACGAAGCAGGATGATGTAGTAATCGTTCCAGGAAAAGTATTATCGTCTGGTAAACTCTTGCATCATGTTACTATTGCGGCTTTAAATTTTTCTCAATATGCAAGAGAAAAAATACTCTCTAGTGGCGGTAAATGCCTTACTCTAAGAGAACTAATAAAACAAAATCCAAAGGGATCAAATATTAAGGTCATTACATGAACAAATTAAATTTAATTAAATCCCTGTAATTTAACTGAATCCCCTTTCGGCGGTCTAAGAATGAATGAATTGGTTATAAACGCAGAAAACAAAACAGTAGGTCGATTATCAAGTTTAGTTGCAAAAAGATTACTACTAGGCGACAAAATTAGTATTATAAATGCGGAAAAAAGCATTATTACTGGAGATCCAAAAAGCGTATTACGAAAATATAAAGAACGGTTACAAATAAGGACTTCAACTGCCCCATGGAAAGGACCACTACATCCACGTATGCCTGATAGATTCCTTCGTCGGATAATACGTGGAATGTTACCTTGGGATACACCTCGTGGAAGAACCGCATATAAACGCCTAAAAGTGTATATGGGCACACCAAAACACCTTAAAGAGGTCCCAATCGAATCTCTGCCTACGAGCGAATGTAAAACTATCAGAAAGAAAGTCTATCTATCTGAAATATGTAAAGAGATTGGATGGTCTTCTTCAAAGAGGGAATGAAATGACCAAAGTTATATTAACATCAGGAAAAAAGAAAACGGCGATTGCCCGGGCTATAATCAGGCCAGGTAAGGGCAAGATACGAATAAACAAGGTTCCTTTAGAAATATTTGAACCAGAGTTATGCAGATGGAAAATAATGGAACCAGTGATACTAGCAGGTACAGAAATTATCAATCAAGTCGATATAAACATCGATGTCAGAGGTGGAGGGTTTATGGGGCAGACCGAGGCTGTTAGAACCGCCTTAGCAAAAGCCATATCAGAATGGACTGATAAACCCGAAATTAAGCGAAAATTCTTAGAGTATGACAGAATGCTTCTTGTTTCAGATGCCAGAAGGAAAGAACCGAAAAAATTTGGTGGCAGAGGAGCGAGACAGCGCTTCCAGAAATCCTATCGATAAACCTTGCTCGAAATCAATATTTTAAATGTTCAAATATGGCATCGAATAAGGAGAAAATGTCTAGATAAACAAGGTCATTCAGGTAAGAACTGTCTTAATTGTGGTGCTATTTTTCTTGCTGTCTCAAAAGCATTTAATATTTCAGATGGCTTAAAAGTTCCATCTCCTCCTTTTTGTAATGCACAAAGATTTCCATTTTGAGTAAATGTAAAGGTTATTCGACTGCTCATTGCAAATTCTTCTTTAAGACATGGATCAACTATCATTGCACCATTCATTTTTGCTAGGGTAACAGCAATAGGACGATCAACTATAGAGAGGGGAATTGTTTCTTCAAGAATATTGATTTGGTTATCTTTTGTGATTTCTACCTTCGGTATTTGTGCTGTCAGAAGAGCTGCCATAACTGCTAATGCTGAAGCATCGATGAGATTACCATCATGATCTAAGGCATAAATATCAACAAAGACAATCCATACTTTTTCGCCCTCAATAATACACAACTTTTTCGTATCAACAGCATTTGATTGTCTCACACCTCGGTCCACTACTCTTGCTAATTCAATCCCTACTTCTGTAGGAGGTCCACTCTCAAAGAAAGGCGAAGCAATTGGTGCAAGTTCTGCACTTACAGTGACAACCCCCTCATCGGGCATATCAGGATATGGGGTTCCCATTTCCATTTTAACTCCTACTATAATTCTAGTATTACCCAGAGTCAAGTCAGCTGAGCCGTTAGCTTTTTCAATAATATTTGTTTTTATTGTAATTTCCCTAAAATCGTCTAATGATCGTTCATCAATACGATTGCCCTTGTTAACAAGTTTTTCAATGTAGTTTTGTTCAATTTCAGAAAGAATTTTCTCAGATTTAACCATTTTAACCACCATCTTCGGAGATATCGTTCTCAGAATCAGTTTCATCGCGAATCTCTGCGTATTTTTTCTTCAATGTTTCTCTTTGCATTTCGTAGATATTTTTACAACCAGTAATGGCTAAATTCATTGCAGTTTCAAACTCATTGGGTGAAAAAGATCCATCCATTTGAAGCAATGTAACCTCTTCTGTTCGAGGGATAAATGCTAAAGGAAGATCTGCCTCGCCATATTTGTCTTCGGTATCATTGAGATCTAAAACGAGTGTCCCTTCAATTTTACCAGCAGCACATCCTGCTACTAAATCTTTTAATGGTACTCCTGCATCTGCAAGAGCTAAAGATGCAGCAGTGATGCTGGCACATCGCGTTCCTCCATCCGCCTGTATAATTTCGATATAAATATCTACAGCGGTTCGAGGAAACATAATTGAAAAAATGGCAGGCTCCAATGATTCTCGAATGACCATGGATAGTTCCTGTTCCCTTCTACTTGGAGCAGGGCTTTTTCTTTCATTTCAGCAGGCTATTTTGAAATTATATGCCTTCTACTGAGAAAGATGCCATTCGATAAGTACATCTTACACGAGCTTTGTCTGGTAAAGCTAAATGACGCGGGTGTAATTCTCGTGGACCATATACCGCCACGAAAATCTTATTTCTTCCTTGCTCTAAATAGGCTGATCCATCAGCCGTTTTAAGTACACCAATCTCCATTTTAATTGGTCTTAATTCATCAAATTTGCGACCATCAGATCGGATACCTTTGTCAGATATGAGTTTAAGAGGTGGTACCGACTTTTTATCTTCCATTTTTTTTCCTCCTTTTCATTCTCCTATGATTCCATATTTACTTTCAACACATTCCAACACTTAAAAAACTGAATGTTTACTTAAAACAGAAAAGGGTTATTCTGTTCAAAACTAGCGACGCTTATTCTCCATATACATCGCTTAATTTTTACATACATTTTTTCTAATATATTGCTATATCTTCTATTTAGAATCTATCGCATCAGTTTTAGGATGTCATCTATTAGGTCAACGTGACTTAAAAGTATTCTTCGACAGCAATATCGTTTTAGATCTAATTCATCTAATACTTCCTTTGGAGAATCGCCTTGCTTTATCTTTTGAGAGAAGGGTATCCACTTATCTCCAATTACTTTTCCACATGTGAAACAACGAATGGGAATGATCATCTTATAACCCCAAAATTTATTGAACGCGTTCTATCTGGAAAATATTGGCATTCTTTTTTAATCTTTTCGTTCCTACGAAATCAGCGAGAAAACCCACCGTTATTAATTTTGGAGGCACTGTTTATATCAAATACGCTTTTTTTCCTCTTGAGCAAGTTTATGGGCTAAACGGAGTGGCTCTGGTAACTTATATCCCGTTAAAGAATGTTTCACTATTTCTATGCAACTGTCAAGAGTTGTCAAGTGTCCTGGCGAAATAATGATGGGTTTACAGCCCTTTTTTGAGAGAAAAACTGCCCCCACTCGTCGACCACTATAGGTTACATAATAATAAGATCCCACATTTACAGGTATTTCGGAATTCATCCCGTGTAAAAGTTTAACCGCTATACCGATAGTTGGTATGTTAGTCAGAACACCTACATGAGATGCACTTCCACAAAAGAGCGGGTGAGCAATTCCGTGACCATTAACCATTAAAATATCGGGAAAGGTATCTAGTTGTTCCAGAAGTGCTAAAATAGGAGGTCCTTCCCTGTATGCGAGAAAAGTGGGAATATATGGAAAAACAACTTTATGTTTTATTGCGCGTCTCTCTAAAACTTCCAAAGTGCTAGACTTGAGTGTTACATAAGCAACAATACACTTAGATTCCATATATGAAAGATCTACTCCTGCCAAAATCTCGGGGCTGTCGAATTTGTCTTTTAGAATAATTTTCTTAGCAAGGTTCTTCTGCTCTTTTCTAAGAGAATTAAGATCAAGTGAATTAAAATCAATCTTTTTAGAGAATCCTTTCAAAAATTCTTCAGAGATATCTCTCTTGGTCTTAAAGTTCACTCAGACACCTCATAACTTTAACGTGAGGTTGCTTGCAACAGCATCTCCAGTCTTAAATTATTATTTTGTTGAAAATTTCTTGTTGTGAATCATCATTATATGATTTTTCACGAAATAATGTTTTCTAAAGTGACTTTCTTTCAAAGAGAATGCCAATAAATACCGGGCCTCTAATATCGATTTTTTTCCCTTTTGAGGTGATCATTCTCCTTGTTGGTTCTTCTATTGTTAGATTTATATCAGCTGCATTTTTAACCATTCTTACTCTTAACGTATACTCATTTCTGTCACTTTTTAGTAGATCTTCTATATCTTTTGCTGCTTTTGCAGCCACAGCATCTAAATATCGAATTCCAGTCGAATGACCTTCCTTCTTTAACTTTTCATTCGGAACTACCCCAATTATGTTTCCTTCAGAGACCCAGATTTCATTTAATGCAGCAGGACCTAATAGTTTGACATTAGGATCAGGTTCCCAAACATAGATTTGCGTGAGTTGAGATTCAAAATGTTTTTGCCATGCTAATACTTTTGTTGGAGAACTGTCATCCTTATGTTCTTCAGCGATATTTATGATTGCCTTCATTATTTCTTTTCCAATATCTGTTACTGGGCTTTCAGTTAACTTAATCCCCTTTAGAAGTTCTTCATCTTTTAGATCCACTTTAGAGTAAAAATAAGGATAAACAAGTTGTCTAATGTCAGTTTCGCCAGTTTCGACCATAACAAAACGTTCCACTCCAAAACCTGCATTAAACACTGGATATTCTATTCCGAAGTTTGCAAGTGCTACTGGTGAATAAAAACCTAAATCCCCTATTTCAATAACTTCTCCAGTTTTTGGATGTTCAATAAAAATTTCCGATTCTGTTTGAGGAGCATAATATTTCGATGTTGCTCGTTTTTGTGCGAAGATGATTTCCTTGTATCCAAGTTCTTTCAAAAAATCTTCAACAACAATTTTTCCATCATCTAATGTCATATCTGCCATGATTACAAACGAGATAGTATAACTTGAGTAAAGATGAGTCCTATCTAGTTTCTGTTCTCTTCGGAACTTCGGACCTATGGTAAATAGTTGTATTGGGAGTGGCTGCAAATATTGAATTTTGGCTAGTGCTGGAAACCATAAAGCTGTTGTATGACTCCTTAATGTCAGTTTTGTAGGGATTGGTTCAAGTCTTTTCAATTCAGAGAAAACGGAGTCAATCATCTTACTCGCATCAGCTTCTTTCACTTCCAAATCAGACACTATAACTTCAAGCATATTATCGGCTTCAATATTACCTACCTTGTATTCTCTGAAGATTTTTTGTAATTCAGAAACCTTGTCAAATCCAGGGATAATTTTCTGAATTTTTTCAAGTTTCTCTTTAGAAATTCCGATATCAGGGCGTGGTAATCCTGCTAAATAGAATACTCGATCAAGAATCAGACTTGCTTCAGGTCCGTATTCTCGAAATATAGTCCCTTCATCTACAATAATTGGCAAAACAGTTTCCTTAAAGCCCAGTCTCAGTAATGTTTTTCGCGTTCTTTCAATAAATGTAAATATTGGATGTGGTTTCCCCTGTGGTTTTAAACGCAAAAGTCTTCCTTTTTCTTTTAAAAGATTTTTAGACATGAGCCAAGCCTTTTCATAATCCCTTTCCATCTCTGTTTTCAATTTTTGAAGATCAAATTTTCCCATTTTGATTTCCATTCCTAATTCTTTATTACCAAAAGGAAGCACTCGTGCTATGCTCAATGATGAATGATAAGTGGAGTTTATATATTTTCTTTATATCTGCAGAATGAATAGCTGAAAGAATCGAAAAAGAAGCGGAATTAAATTTTTTTGTTGAAAAAAGATTTCTGTGCTCATCAATAAAGAACCAAAGGTCGTATTGAATGAATCTTGAAGAACTCGACATCAAAGATTCTGCATATAGCCATTTATGGGACTATTTAACCAGGGCAAAGAAAAAAGACCTAACTCAAATACGAACAACTCCTAGACTGATTGGGAGACCAAATTTTAATATTTCAAAGAAATATCGTTTCTTGGCAAATATAAGAGTTGAAAAAATCCAAACTATAGGTGATTTTAGAGTTAAACCGGGAGATGCAATAATAGCTTCATGGGGAAATGGAAACAATGATACATTCTTAGTAAACAAAAAAGATCGATCTCTTTCATATCCAAAAAGAGACATATATGGGATCATTATAGACTATGATGCTAAAAATTATTATGTTTCCTTTTCAGGGAATTTCTTGCCAGAAGAATTACGATGTTGTGACGAAATTAGTTTACGAAAAGCTGATGACCAAATCCTCTTAAGGATTCAGGAAAATATTTTGGAGAGAATTGAGCAAGGGAAAAACAAACATCTAAAGAAACTAAAAAAACTGCTTGAAGGACAATCAGAGTTTAACCCAATCTTTCCTGTCGCACTAAATTACACCACTGAAATACTCAACGAGTCACAACTGGAAGCTGTTACAAAATGTCTTAATTTATCGGATGATAATTACTTTTTTTTGATTCATGGACCTCCTGGTACTGGGAAAACTACTACCATTGCAGAATTGGTTACACAACTCCTTCTCAGAAATAAGAACGTCCTTATAACCTCTCATACTAACGTTGCAGTTGATAATGCTCTAGAAAAACTCATAGATGTGCTGCAAGAAACAACATGTCACGATCTTAGTAAAATGGTGTTGCGCTTAGGTATGAATGTCAAGTTGTTACCAGCAATTAGACCACTGTTAGGCACAATCAGCAGCGTCAAAGATTTTAAATTATGGAAAGTCGTGGGTTCGACATTAGCAAAAACTGGAATGTATACTTTACGACGTGATTTTGACTGGAATCACCCTCCCTTCGATTATGTCATCATAGACGAAGCTAGCATGGCGAGTATACCCTTGACACTTGTAGGCATGGTGTTTGGTAAAAAAATAATTCTGGTGGGCGATCACCTTCAATTACCACCCATTTTTAATGTGCCCATAAATCAGCGATTTGAAAAATCGTTATTTGAGGTGTTAATTACTAAGTATCCTGATCATAGCACCTTTTTAGATACCCAATACCGCTCAAACAAACATATCGCTATGTTCCCCAGTCATTTCATCTACCATGATCGATTAAAAACTGCTTATGGTATAGAAAATATCCATCTCGATTACCTTCCTAAAAACAATGATAGTATAAGTCAAAGTTTATCTGGTCGATATCCTATTGCATGGCTCGATACATTTAATCTTAATGGCGAAGGTATCGAATGGAGACTATTTGGAAACCGATATTCTGCCTGCAATATATTTGAGACGGCGCTAATTATCAGAATTATAAGAGAATATCAATCTGCTGGATATAACCTTACAGAAGATTTGGCTGTAGTAACACCTTTCCGTTTACAGGCTGCACTTATCGGACGATTAATAAAACAGTTGTTTTCAAAACAAATAAATGTCATTAATCTTTGGTCAATTTCCAAATCAAACACAATAGATGCATATCAAGGTCGAGAAAACAATATAGTACTACTCTCTTTAGTAGATGATGGATTAAATCCTAAGGCGGCAAAAGCGCTACAAGATAGTCGTAGAATCAATGTTGCTATCACACGTGCAAAAAGAAAACTCATCATTTTAGCCTCACACAAACTGGCTGAAGCAATAAACGTTCCTTTAATTGCAGCTTTGTTCAAGTACGTGCAACGATATGGTACTGTTAAAACCCATCTATCAAATCATTTGTTATCTGAAGAAGTAAGTAGAGCAAAAGCAGAGTTAAGCATCATTCTAAATCAAAACTATTAAGCCTTTTCTATTAGTTATTTAATAAAGAAGGATTTCTATTATAAAGTTAGATAAATAATAATTGCACAATATCTCCATCTTTTAGTCCCAATATTTTTCGTAGAAACTCTGGGGCTATGATTTCAACAACATCTTCACCATAATGACTGCGCTCTGCGTCCAATAATGCCCCCCTGACTTTATTGTTGATCATAGTACGATATACTTTTACAGGTCCATAGGTTCTTTGACCATTAGACCACCCCTCAATTGGGATGTGTGGCACGGTACTAAGATCTTGCTTTGCGTTGATATCAGCTTTAGATTTAAGTCGTAAATTTAATGTTCCAGGATATGGTGTAAAGCCCAGTTGTTCCTTAAATTGTTTTAAGTAACCTTCCTTTTTGATATAATATGAACCTTCTCCTAATCCCGTAAACACCTCTCCTTCAAGTACTACAGGGGGAAACCGATTAACAAACAAAATACTGAGATTCGAATACATTTTCTGCAATACTTCTCTTCCTTCCTTTGTTATTCGCATTAATTGCCCTTTGGGAACAATTTCTCTACTTATCCATCCAAGTTGCTCCAAATTTCTAAGTTTTCTTGCACTAGTTTGCTGGCTAAATTCAAATATTTCACTAATTTGTGCAGATGTCAATTTTATTGTTTTCTCAAGCGCACCCAGCTTCGCGATTTCAAAAAGAATGAAAAATTCCGATGTTTTTATTTTATCCACGAATTTCATTTGATGTACCATCAATTTTACTTGTTGAATTAACTTGTTAAATTTTATAATGAAAACTCTGTAATTTTATTACAGGAATAAACAAACCTATTTTTAACAAACTATGTATAGTTTCTTAATTGTTAATCTTTAACTTTATCGGCGGTACGTCTCCTTCCGAGAGGGAGCGAGAACCCCAGCGTAAAGGATGTAGAGGATATCACGGCAAATCTCTTGAATTTTCAGTTTTAAAATATTGAAAATGAAAAACGCTGGTTTTTTATATACATTTTTCAATAGCCTGTGAGTTGACGTAATATGCAAAGCGAGAATGAAGATCCATGGTCGAAATTAGATCGTCTTCAAAGTCTTCCGACTTTGTTAACAGAAACATTAACAGATACTATGACTTTTATATTCCGATTGGGTTGGATGGTCGGAGGTTTTGTCTTTGCAATTGGACTCATATGCTACATGTCAGGCATCGATGAAAGGAACGGCAAGAAAATGATATTCGGTGGATTTTTATTGTTTATGCTATTCCTTTACTTGGATACCGGTATCTGGGTTAGCCTTTTTACGTAAAGAACACTCTTCTTCGTTAATTGACAGGGAGATCTTATTTCATTGTTAAAACAAGAACACCTCTAACTCATTTCGCTATTTTTTAATTATATTCAGTAAATCTTCATAGATTTCTTTCTCATTTTCACGATTTGTCGATCGATATAATTTTTCAACAATTAACTCAGGCGTGCTCTTAGCTAAATGGTTAAATTTTGGTGTTCGCTCAACAACAAGTTCAAGGTTTTCATCCAATCCACTTGCTTCAATACCGTCAATTCTAATAAGATTTTTGGTAGTGTGAGATATTTCACTAGCTAAATGACTTACAAAGACCGCGCAGCATTTTTCATTTCTGTAAAGCATTTCCAAAATGCCACCAATAACCTTTGCGCCGGCTCCAGGTTCTGTTATCGATTCAAATTCATCAACAAGAATGAGTTTGCTCTTTGGGCTAAGGATGACCTCTGCGAATCTTTTTAATGTTGCCTCAAAAGCCCCAGCACTAAGCATTCCGACAGATTTTGAAAAATAATAGATTTCTTCAAAAACGGATGAAAAAGCAACACTGGAAGGAACCGGTAGTCCCATTTGTGACAAAATCGCAATTTGACTGATCAACTGAAGCGTACATGACTTACCTCCAGAGTTTGCACCACTTAAAACGGCAATTCGCTGTTGATTAGTCCCTTCTATGTCAAGAGGCACATTGCCAATAATATAATCAATTGGCACTACTTTTCCTTTGCCTTCAAGTTCTTCATTCTTTAGAAATAGGTTTACGCCGTTTTGGAAGCCAATTCCAGTGTTTATTGTATCAATTGATGGCAACAACAATTGATATTCTTTAGAAAATTGACCTATAGCAAAGAATAAATCAAAGTCAAGGAGAGTCTCTACAACTTGTTGAATGAAGGAGATGTGAGTTTTGCCTTTATTAGCCAGTTCTTTTAGAATTTGATATTTACGTGCAGCAAATTTCTTTCGCACATTATCAATGATTTGTCTTCTCTTTTTTTGATTAATTTCGACGGGATACATCAATTCTCTTGGAAAAAGATTGTCTAACCACTCAACTTCTTCATCTTTGAAATTCAATTGATTACAAAGTTTATCTTCAGCTTCTTGAATAATATCTGTCATTAAATCGCTGATATTATCTTTTAAATAGTGTTGAAATTGTTGAGGTGATCCTGTTTCTGAACCAAAAGCCTTGATTAAGTTAAGAATCTCATTGCCTTCAATAGTTAGAGAACTTTTTGAAAGTTTATCTACAAGTTCTTTATTAATCCAAAGTTCGATATCGGAAACGAGGCCATCAAACTCCCTTAATATATATCTTAAACGATCCAGTTCAGGATCATATTCATCTGCAATTTCACCGTTAGGTTTGATATTCTTCATAATGGCTTTAATGGTGCTAATCGATTGAAGTTCAAATTGATTTACGATTTCTCTTAATTTATTATTAGATAAACTCCAAAATAATTCCACCAAGTCACAAGCCGCCAGTATGACATCATAATTGGTAGAGTAAAAGAAGAGAGTTTTCTCTGGAAGTAAATCATCTTCAGAAATATTCTTAGAAACTATTTCTACATTTGAATCTTTATCAAGAAAATCAAGTTCATGCTTGTGAGCGATATAGATGATATAATCATAAGTTTGAATATAGTCCAGATATTCTTGAGGTGAATCCACGAAACTAATATTATAAACTTCATTAATTTCGTGCGTAATCAATCGTTCATAGGTTTCCTTATCATCAGTTAAGAGGACACGATCTCTAATTCGTGTTTTATATTCTTGTAATTCAATTGGTTTTAATCTTGAGAGAAAACTGCAGATTCCACTTACATCTTTTTCCTCAAGTTCCTCTATTAATTCTTTAGCATTTACAAAGGTTTTCTGGCGTTCCTTTATTTTGTCAATGTGAGTAGGTGGTAATGGGAATAAAAGGGCCATTTTATGCCTTGTAAATGAAGTATTGGCATACGGACGGATAAGGTCTAATATTTGATTATAGATTTTTCTAATATCTTCTGTAACTAGGACGGTTTCAAGCCTAATGCCCTCAAGTAAATCATAGGTTGACATAACGATGGACATTGCCAATTTAGAACCAAGTAGAGGGATTGAAGTTAAACGGGCAATATCTGCATTAATGATGGCACGAAGAGCGGCTTCTTCTGATCCAAAATGGTTAAGAAGTTTCTGTTTTAATTTTGGACCAATTTTTGGAATATCATCTAAAGATATTTGTGATATAGATTTATTATTGATCATTCTAAATCACGTTAAAGCAATATATGATTCATTGGAATTACTTTATGACTTATGGATATTACAAACTTAAGTTTGTATTGATTTTCATCTGAAGTTCTAGGTTTATTAGAGAAATCGATTTTATCATTACTGAATAAAGAGGAAAATTCTTGATAAATAATTCTTTAAACATTTTGAATTTTTAATGAAAATTAATAAACATAACCTTCATTAGACTTTACTTCTATTATAATTGACTACTTAGAAAGTAGATCAGTAACACGTTTTGCATAGGCCCTCAATACTCTTACCGAGAGTCCAAGACTTGTTGCCTCTCGCCCAGCACCGATAAGTACAAATTTTCCTGCATCTGTTAAAATTATATAGCCTGATTTTCCTCGTACTATTACTTCAGACAATTTTTCAAACCCCATTTTGTCAACAGCCATTTCTCCAGTACTTAATATGGCTGCAGATATTGCAGATAAGAGATCAGAGTCCACCTTTCCTGCAGCAAAAAATGCAAGATGTAATCCCTCTTTGGTGATAACAGCAATCGCTTCAAGCTCTGCATAATTTACGACTTCTCTCAATATCTCAGTCAAATCACGTTGCTTTTTTGGACTAAGTTTAAACACAGGAGCGCCTCCGTATCTTAGGAAAGTCTTTTTTAAATAATATCTATCTTAGAATCTAAAAGACTTTTGCATATTTAGTCTTTCTGATGCAACTCCTAAAAAGGATTATTAACAATGTCTTTCAATTTTTATTTTTAAGGTATTTGAACGGCTTTCGTGCCAAAAAATCCCAGAATAGCGCAAAAAAATAGATTTTAAATCTATCACAAATTACATTCGCTAATCTCTGTAGGCTACGTGAGTTCTATCTAACGAACTATTTGTTTAATTAAAAAAATATTCTTTTTTAAAAATACTTATAAGATTAAATGTCAGATTAAATTAATAGACATAATAGACTTTGAAATGGCTTGATCGAGTCTCCGAAAGAAAAGAGTTTCTTGGAGGATTTGAATGACTGAATGTATTCTTCAAACGTGTCCTGAATGTAGAGGTAAAATAGTATTAAACAGAGGGCTCTATGTTTGTGAAAAATGTGGCCTAGTGACGGATACCCAATATGTACCTCAGGACTATATTATTTCGGTAAGAACAGATAGAAACGAGTTGTCAAAACAATATGTCAGCCCAGGCCATAGAATAGATATTATTGATGGAATAGGTAGTTTCATTGGCAATTTTAAGGAAAAAAATACAAGAGATCATCAAGGAAATTTACTTTCAAAGGAGAAAGAACTCTATTTCAGGAAGTTAAACCGAATTTACAATTTTAGAGCACGTATACGTCATAAGGAATCCCAGTATAGAGTATTAAAATCATTAAATCGTGCAGTTAACCTGCTTCAATTATCTGATAAAACAAAACAGAGAGCCGCTTATATTTATCGAAAGAGTCTTAAGAACGATGACCACAAAGAAGTTTCAACGCATCCTGTCTTAGTGGTTGCAGCACTTTTCATTGCTATCCGTGAAATGCGGGTACCTGTTACATTACAAGAAGTTGTAACAGCATTTAGACAACTAGGTCATAGAATTCCCATTAATAAGGTAATGCGTATTATTGAGATGTTGAAGAAATCCCCAGGAATTGAATTAAAAAGAAGGACAAGCGAAGATTATATTCCTCGACTTGTTAGCAAGATTGTTAGGCACTCTGAAGTCGCACTGCGCATTAAGCGACGTTTATGGTCTCCGTCAGAGTATCAAACATATCTTTTGAAAACTGCAAAAATGCTTTTAGAAAGTATCACTACAGAACAACGCGGCGGTAGACATCCGTACATTTTTGCAGCCTCAGTACTTTATGGTGCAGATTTATTAATTGCGAAACAGAGTAAAAGACGATCTGTTCTCACTCAAAAATTACTAGCAAAAATAGCAAATGTCGCCGAATACAGTGTTCGCGATCATTATTGCACTTTATTAAAAAAATATGTTAAAGGTGAACAAGAAATCCCCATAATTATGTAAGGTACTTTCGTTTGGCATATTTGTAAAGGTAATTCAGTCCTGATTCGGAAAATATTCTCTCAATAACCTTAGCTGTTTTTTTTTCTTTGATAGTTTTTCTTAATTCTGCTGATGCAGATTTATACACCCATGCGTTATGAATTCCTCTCAATTGTAATCCACGGACTCCTCTTACTTTAAAATTTTTAAATTCTAAGTAATGACAGATAGGGCATCCACAACTTTCATTGAGAAATGTTTCTTCATCTAACATTTTATGTGCTGAAGGGCGCTTTCTTTTCTTTGTATTAACTGCAATTGCACGAGGTCCCGTATGGTGCAAATGTACACTTCCAAACCGTGCATTATGTAGGTGAGCAGATGTATCTACACTATCAGCACCCAGGAGAAATAAAAGGAACGCAACAAGATACGAAACACCAAAGAAATGAATAAAGATGTCAGGATACTCTTTCCTGATAGTGATGAGCAAATCTACTAAGCTTTTTCGATCAGAGTACATTAATATCGGCACGAAACTGCCGATTGCAAGAAAAGCTGGGTTGCCTAAATTATTTATTTGGTCGATAAGTTTTTTCTCGTTGTATCCATGGATCACTGGAATGAAATCATTTGGATAATACTCCCTCCAGTATTCATTGCTCCTTGAAGTCTTCTCAATATTCTTATCGATTTCATCATTCGTCATTTTCGGAGTTAATGGGTAATCTAATGGTATAGCGATATCAGGCTTGCTCGTCTCTTGGATTTGAATAATTGCCTTTCGATCAATTTCTCTTTTTAATCGTTGAATTTGATAGCCACCTGAGTCCATCATTAGTACGCCATAAAAACCTAGAATTTTACGAACACGATCAAAATCAATTTTTTGGACAGATAGATCAAAAGCATTAATCAGTAAACTTTCAACATCGAAATAGTGCCAAGGAAGAGGGTTTCCTCTATTCAATGAATGTCCAAGAAAAATACATGGACTCTGTAATTTTTTCCCATTAACTGATAAAGTTCCACTTCTTGCCAATCCATCCATATCGTGAATTTGAAACTTCACGTTTTAGCGCCTCTTTTACGAATTAACTAAAACAAGTGAACATTTTTTCTTATATATTTAGGCAATTATTAGATTAAAATTGCCAAGAGACTTCTAGTCAGTAAATATGTGATAACAAAAATCAAGGCGGAAAGAAAAAGCATTGGCCAAGAGGATTCTCCTTCAGTGAATTCAGTGAGTTGATAAGACGTGAGAATGCCAATGAAGAAGAAGCTAGCAATGGCTGGCCAAAAAACTAAAGGACTAAAGTTCAAGGTTGTTGAAATCTCACCTATATTTTGCTGACGGAGCAAGAACAGCATGGCAAATAGGGGTGTAAGGGCTGCAACGTAACCCAATACTAGTGAGGTACCTAATGACAAAATCTTAGTTTTAAGATTTTTTGCGCGCATAAACTGGCTACGTTTTTTAATCAGAGTGGAATTCTCCTCTAAAGTTCTGATCATGGACATCAGTATTCTGCCAGCTTCCATCGAATCCTTTTCCAAGAATTTACAACTAAGTTGAAGGAAATAATTGCTATTCAGACTATTTAGGGAATTTGCAATGCCCATTAGTACCTGCTTTAGAGGCTGTGCCCCTATGACTAATTGTCGGGCGCCATCCATAAAAATTGGTTTTAAAGATCCATCATATTTACCCAACGCATATCTATAGGCCTGTTCTGGACAAATTCCTAATTTCAATTCATCGGCAAAATAACTGAGGAAATTTGCAACTTCACTCAGTTCCTCATCAGTTGAGGATGACGAAATTGTGGTTTTAAGTAAGGATTTCATCCGACTAACTCCACTTTGTTACTTAGGACTTGGTTTTTAAGAAAACGTATTAAAAAAATGTGCATTGGTACGGTAAGTAGAATGAAAGGTGAACTAGCCAGTCCATAAACAATGAGAAATAAGCCCAATAAGATTGGCATAAAAGTTGATACACCAATAGATAGTGCAAATCGACTATCCAATTCATAAGTAAACTGATCATATGCGTTTCGTACTTCAAACTGGGTTGACTCTTTCATCAATTCAATTGCAGAATCTAAATCGTTGATAGAAAACAGAGTAGCGATATGTTTGCGCAAGGTAGTTGATGGTTGTTTATAGGCGTAGTCCAAAAGAAGTTTTTCTGGTGGCTCATTATTATTAACCTGATATAGGATCCTTTCAAAATCCTGTGATACCTGTGGAAAGTCACTTTTAGCTACGAAATATATGGCATCGAAAGTTGATCCAGCTAGTAACGCTAAGAGCATGGTATTCAGGATCAAATCTGCATATTTTTCAATGGTTAGCCTTTCATAAGCATATCTTAGAGGGAGAGCACGCATTAATAACCCATGAGTTATATAGGCAATAAGAAGGCCTATTGAAAGATATAGAAAAGGGCCTAAACTCCAGATGAATGATATGCTGACAGTAATGAGAAAGATTATAGCAGCGAAACCTTTCGCTCCAGCAGAAATCTCTTCTGGTGATAAATCTAAATCTTCATAATAATTGCATGGATTTATCAAATTAGAAGGACAAAATCGTTTTCCTAATAACTTGAAGGGCTGAACTGCGAACAGTTTACATAAACTCAATGGAAGATTTGACAACAACTTAAATCCCTCGTATCAGCACTAAACTTATTAAATCAACTCTATGACGTGATTATAGAGCATAGGCCAATTTATTCTACCATATGCTCTTAATTGTTTGAGTTTTTCGGCATGTAGTCCGTGAAATACTCTTACATTGAGTTGAGGATCGAATAAGTGATTTTGTACTAAATAATTAATCAATTCAATGTATGTGGACATTTCTTCAACGAATTCTTCCAAATTTAACCCCTCCACGCTTCTGATTTCTTTTAGAGTGGGGGTATCAAACAATTCGGAAACCTTTTTTGTCAATCGTGTATCCAGGTTAAAGGTGTCAGATAACTGTACTTTATTTATTTTCAAATCGATTTCCAAGATTAATTCGGCGCCTCCATAAGGCTTTGTCACTTCACTGACCCTTCTTACCCTACGAACCAGTTTCTGCCGATAATATGCTCGCATAAAGATGATGAGATCTAAAGTTAACAGATTAATGGGAGCAATACCATGATGTTCAACCCAGCGGACAATCAGATTCTCGGGTGACGAGGCGTGGCAGGTTTGGATAAGGTGCAAACCAGCTGTAAGAGCGTGAAACACAGCTTGTGAATGTTCTTGGGTCTGAATTTCCCCTAAGAAAACGTAATCAGGCGAACGATGCAATAATTTCACGATTTCTTTACTCTTACTTCGTAATGTGTTCTCACCTTCGAAGGGAATGACTTGTAAACGCACTTGATGTTTATCGTAATTATGTTGAGGAACACTTTCAATCACATCCTCGATGGTGATTTTTCGCCACTCAGGGGGAGTTATCAAGTCCAATGCATTGACAAGTGTGGTTTTACCTGAATTAGGTTCCCCAATGACCGTAATGTTACGGCGTCGCACAAGAGCAAAATACATGTAAGCAGCGATTTCTACAGGAAGAGTACCATTATCTACTAATTCTGGTAGGGTAAAAGCCTTACGTTTTAGTTTACGTACGTCTAAATGAAGGCCATCAGCTGCTAGCGGGGCGATATCTATTGAGGTGCGAACATGAAAGCGATCCGTTATCAACTCCGTCTTGATAGAAGGGTTGCTTTCATCAAGTAGCAGACCGCTTTCATAGCGTAATCGCGTTTTTATACGTTCTAAGTCATCATCAGATAAGGTTACTGTGGTTTTACACCGTCCAAAAGTGCGATGATCTAAATAGAGCTGAGTGTTGGGGCAATCTAAATAAAACTCCTCAATATGTTCATCCATAAGAAAAGGAGCAATTTTATAAATACCAATGAGTTTATAGCAGGCGAGTTCTATCAAGTCGTCTAAATCTTTCATAGTTTTAAATTCAGGATAGTGTTGGTAAATATATTCTTCAACAAGAACCTTTCTGCTATCGAAAAGTTCCTGTAAACTATAAAAGCGAGGATCTAAGGAATTGCGATTGATATCATCTTCTGTAATCACATTTTCTGCAAGGTTTTTGGAAATAGATTCAATGATCTCACCAAAGGGTGAAGTATCAGACAAAGTAGTGTACGTATAAAGTGCTTCGCTGGTGTATTTTCCAGCACTTTCGTAAATTTTAATATGATATGGGCCTATAATATAGTGTTCAACAACTTTAGAGTCATATCGAGACTTTGAAATCGTCATTATATCCCTCTTATAGACATTTTTTATTTTTGGAGGGAGTAAATTTAATATTTATTTGAAATCTCTTCTAGATCTTTAAATAATGGTGTAAAGAAATTCAAGAATCGTTTTCCAAAAGGTTATAAATAGTCCCCGATTTTTAAAAAAATACAAGTCAGTTTGCGTAGCTTAATTGAGGTTTCAGATGAAAATATCTGAAAATAATTATTATAGTTAAATTGAACACAATCAAAGGAGAAGATATATTGAACATGCCATACAAAATGGATCTAAGAATGGTCTGTTCAGATTTAGAAACCACAAATATAATATATAGCATTTTATTGCCAGAAATAAAGACGTTCTCTTCACAGAGGGCAAAAATCGATTTTTCTGTTGATAAAAGTCAAAGAAGTATGAAGTTCATTATCGAAGCGGCCGATATCACTGCCTTGCGTTCAACAACTAATTCTATATTGAAACTCATTGTTTTAATACAAGATCTTCACAAGATAATCCTATTATGAAGAATTAGATCTTTTTAGTCGTTGATTTTAAAAAACAGAAAAGAATGTTGAGTTTATTTACTATTTCATTTCTCGAATACGTCTAGTCGACCTCAAAACAACTTTGCCAATATCTGTTAGTGGAATATAAGCACCACCAGTGAACGTATACCCACATTTCCTGCATTTCCATATTCCGATACTTTTCCTCTTAACAGCGTTAATGTCACATCTGGGACATTTATGTAATTGTTTCATTTTTTCTTCAATTCTTTTCACTCGCATTCGTATCGTTGAGCCATATCTTGCTCCAAATCGTCCTGCGGTTCCTATTTTTTTTGTTCGTCCCATAAAACTCACCTAAGCGGTTCTTAACAAGTTTTTCGTTATCAGCCAGCTTATAAATCTTCTGATAATTTATAAATCTAACTAAACCATTCTACACAAAAACTCATATTAATAAAGATCAGCAACACGTGTATTAAAGGTATTTAATGAGTTTTGTTAATTAAGGAGGCGAGATATTGAGTGAAGAGTTACCACAGCAACTTCAACACCAACTAATGAGACTACAACAAATAGACCAGCAAGTAAAGGTCTTAACTCAACAAAGAACGCAACTTGAACTACAATTAAGAGAGACGGAGAATGCATTAAAAGAATTAGAAAGTGCAGAAGAAGGTATTGATGTATATAAGTCAATAGGAATGCTTTTAATTAAATCAGATATGAAACAATTAAAAGAAGAATTAACTGATAAGAAAGAAACTTTAGATATGCGAATAAAAACATTACAGAGGCAAGAAGAACGATCAAAAAAACAGAGAGATGAGATGCGAGAGAAATTAGCTCGTCAAATCCAAGGAGAACCAGGAACTGCAGCATAATAGTAACTTCATATGAGTATAAAACGAGTTACATTAAGTATTCTTTTTTTTAGTTTTTTATCTAATTTGGGGGCAAAATGTGAATTATTTCAAATCATTTTTAGAAATCCTTAATGAAGTTTGTCCCAAAAAGATTTGCATATTATGTCATCAAAATGCAGATCCAGATGCCATTTGTAGTGCATT
>JBHLOP010000157.1:0-2643 GCA_048940375.1 Promethearchaeota archaeon
CCTCCTGCCTGTCCTGATTCTACTGTGTATACAGGCAGTTCTTTTGCTATTTTTGAGGCCATTATGCCACCATTTGACTGCATAATGTAAATTTCTTGTCCTTTTGGATATCCTGCACCTACAAATTTTTCTTCCAACTGCGCTAAATACCTAGAGATAATCGGCATAAGACTTGCATTGATGATGGTGGTGCAAGTCCGTTCATACTCACGATATTCTCTTGTTATGTCACTTGAGATAGAAATAAATGCCCCTGGATACGAGGCTCTAACTATTTCTTTGATACTTTCTTCATGACTTGGATTCACGTAACTATTTAGTAGACAAATTGCAACAGCTGGAAGTTTTGCATACTTGAAAATCTTAACGGCGTCATGTACGTCTTCTTTGTTTAACTTTGCTAAGGTGTCTCCTTTGTAATCGAGTCTCTCAGTTACTTCACACCGATACCTTCTTGGCACTAAAGGGCGCGGTTTCCGGTAAAGCGGATCATACATCTCTATTCTATTACTTCTACCTATTTCGATGCTATCACGCCAACCTTTTGTTGTAATAAGTCCCGTTTGGGCAGCTTTTCCTTGAATCAATGCATTGATACCTACAGTTGTGCCGTGAGTAAAAAAGCCTACTTTGTCTAATGGCGTATAAATTTTTATAATTGAATCCATAACGCCCTCACTATAATCTGCAGGTGTGGATGGTGATTTCCAATATCTTATCTCTCCTGTCTCTTCATTTAAAAGAACGGAATCTGTAAAGGTTCCACCTATGTCAATACTTAACCTATATGACACATTTTAACCTCCAAAACCTTCTCGTTAAACCTCATAGTTAATGATTAAGAATATGATTAAAAAAATGATGTTGGCCACGAGATAATCTGATTGACACCATTTAGCAACCATGGAATGAAAACTGTTGTAAACCATGGTAAGAAACCTAGCGCCAGAATTCCTTTTACCGCAAAAGTTGTAAGTCTATAGTGCACAAAACCCAGAGCCCAGACACCGATTAATTGACTGAAGATAATTATGAATAACAATATCATTATAGCAAAAAAATCTCTTCTTTCAATTTTCGGCTCATTACAATATGTACGTTTTGTAGAATATCCAAAACCTCTAGAAACTATCGCAGCCGCTAGATACTCTGATCGAGCAAAAGATCGGATTATAATTGGCAACAACGTTGGAATGAATGATCTCAATTTTGAAAATGGATTTCTTCCAGAAATTTTCCAGCCGCGGCATTTTTGTGCCTCAAAAATCGCATTAACTTGTTGGTGAAGCACTGGAATGTAGCCGAAAGAGATACTAATTGCGGTCGCAAATTCGGGTGGTGCATGCAGTTTACTAATGGCCACAGCGATGTCGGTTGGACTAGTAAAAGTCATCATGATTCTGGCGGCTAGGACAATTATAATAAAGCGAATGACATTTGATGAGGTGTAAACTATGCTTTCTATACTTACAGGAATCCATGGACCGATTGTCCAGATAGATAAGATCGTAAATTGCGGAATTAAATAGCCTATCCTTGTAACTGGCCACTCTGGTATTATTTGCCATTCATAAAAGATCTGATTGAAGATTACAATCATCACAAGCATTGGGATTAGTGGCTTCAGAAAGCCTCCCATGGTTCTCAAAGAGAGCGTAGCTATGCTTCCCATGATTAGAATAACGATCAACAGAATAGATAGAAATACGGGGTCATTCCAGCTTATAGCAGGTAGAGTGAATCCAATGAACCATAGCAGTTTTACCCGAGGATCGAGCCTGTGTAAAATTGTGTCAGCTTTTCTGTATCCACCATATTCTGCCATTAGTCCATCCCTCTAAGTTCTAAAATGTTAAGAAATTCTTCGATATTTAAAATGTCATTGGGAACGTTATATCTCTCTGAAAGTGCTTGTCCCAACCTTGTAACTTGAGGAGGTTTTATCGATGCCTTTTCAATAAGTTCTGGCTGAGAAAAAACTTCTTTAGGTGTTCCCTCAACTAAGAGCTTCCCGTCCAACATTACAATAAGTTTATTCGCATATTGTGCTATAAGCGGCATATTGTGTGTTATGACAATGATTGTTTCACCGCGTTGATTAAGTTTCTTTGCTAGGTCAAGCATTGCTTTAGATTGAATCCAATCTTGACCTGTCGTTGGCTCATCTATTATCAAAACTTTTGGTTCCATTGCCAAAATTGACGCTACAGCAAGTCTTTGCCTTAATCCTTGCGAAAGCGAGTATGGTGGTCTATTTGCAAAGGGTGTTAATTCTGTGACTTCCATAGCATCATTAATTCTTTTTTCTTTTTCTTCTTGTGACAAATTCATGTTTTTAACGCCGTAGCCTACTTCATCGCTGACTTTTCTCAAGAATATTTGATCATCTGGATTTTGAAAACAATAGCCTATATAATGCGACAAAAAACCAACGTCTTCCTCGCTAGAATCATACATGTTCCCGTCAAAGGATAACAATACTTTTCCTGATGTAGGCTTGTAGAGTCCGTTGAAAGTTTTTGCTAAAGTTGTCTTTCCTGATCCATTTTTTCCGATTATCCCAATGAACTCGCCTTTATAGATATCTATATCTACTCCACATACAGCATCTGTTCCATCTGGGTATGTATACCAGACATCCTT
>JBHLOP010000157.1:2743-5298 GCA_048940375.1 Promethearchaeota archaeon
AATGTCTTTTCTTCGGATCTTACTAACTCATTAATTCTATCGAATACTATTTCCGTGCCATAAGGATCAAGGTTTGAAGTCGGCTCATCCAAAACGAAGATTGATGGATGCATGGCTGCTATTGCAGCAATAGCACATGCTTGTTGTTCGCCTCCGGAAAGGCTATGTGGATTTCGTTCTTCGTAACCATTTAATCTCGAAAAATTTATAGCATCTTCAACTCTCTTTAGGATCTCTTCTACTGGTAAGCAGTAGTTTTCAGGTCCGAAAGCAATCTCTTCACGTACCGTTGTACAAAATAATTGGTTTGCGGGGCTATCAAAAACAAAACCAACGAAACCCGCCATGATAGCAGTATCAATTTTTTTTACATTCATTTTCTTAACGAAAATATTGCCTGTTAACTCGCCTCTGTGAAAATGGGGAATAAGGCCATTGAAACAACTACATACTGTTGTTTTACCAGCGCCAGAAGGCCCTGTAATCACAATGATTTCACCTTTTTTCACTTTCAGATTAATTTTTTTTATCGCAGGTGAGGTTGTACCGCTGTATGTCCAGCAAATATCTTCTAAGCGTATATCATATTGCACTTCTGTCATAGGTTCCTGCCTCAAGGCGTTTTCAAATGCTTCAAATTGCATGCTCGCAAAATGTGAAGTAAGAACTACATTACAATGCAAAGTTTATAAAAGTGAATGTTATGTATATATACTTTAATATACTTTTCAACAAATATAAAATAAAAAAGGAGAAAATAAAATGGCGGAAACTGCACCCTCTGTAAGAAAAAGACAACCTTTGATGAATGCACGCCAAATAGCTGTTACTGCGATTTTTGGTGGTTTGACATTCGTTGCCACAGCGATGGGGATTTCATTACCTGGCTATCTCCCACTAGTTAACTTTGAGTTGATTGGAACCTTTGCAACAGTAGGGACGATGGCAGCGGGTCCATGGGCAGGAATTATTATTACCTTTCTCAATTCACTCGCTTCACCAGTGGGTCTCTATGGATGGCCATGTTACTGGCCACACATTTTCTTGTTGGCATGGCTTTATCCGAGAGTCTACCGAATCGAAAGCAAACCCGTAAAATTGGTAGCGTTTTGGGTACTCAGTTGTTTCGCTCTCTTTGTGCAATATTGGGCCTGGTTCGTACTTTATGCGTACGTCTTTGCAATCATGCCACTTTGGGCTTTAGTTGTATATAACTTTGCTGGCGGCCCCTACGTAGTTTACATGTTCATTTGGACTCTAATACCGGCGATTTTGCTAATGACAACACCAGATTTCGTTAAGCCTGAATGGGTCTGGTGGCCAAAACCAATTGAGGAGGAAGACTGAATATGCAAGCAGGACCCGCACCTTGGCAAATGGCAGCTGCGATTGTGATGATCATATTCGTCTTTGTTTTTGCTTGGTACATGCACCGTTACAAACCATTCGGATAAGAATTAAGGAACTTATGGCTTCAGTAAGTTCATGAAATCTTCTTACAACGCGCATAAAGTAACTGGGAACCTCATTTTTCTTTTTTTTTCCTCCTAACACAGTCTTAGAATTGCTCAATATAAAAAAATGGCGATCAAAGCGTAGAAAAGAAACAGATATCACTTTTTTAATTCTGCATAGACACAATGAATATCTGATCCCTAACAGGAATTTCGATTCCTTCCTCAGTAACGCTCACGTATTGCTTCAATACCTCCACTACTTTCTCTCTGTTTTCAATTGAGAATTTCCTTGCCTCAAAAAAATTAAGTATGTCATCAATAGTTTCGAAGATCAAAGTATTAGTCACAACAGTAGTGAAGTTTACATGAAGGTTATGTGATTTCAATTTTCTTACAAGGAATTGCTCGCTTATTACAAGTCTCTTTTTTCCTTTAAGGTGGTCACGTAGTTGATTAAAGGGAGAATTTGGCTTGATTGTGACAATAACCAATTTTCCAACGCCATTACGGAGAACACGGCTCGTTTCTCTAAGAGTTAGATCGAAATCTTCATTTCTAGCAAGATGAATCGAAAAATAGAAGGTTTGACAGTCTATACAGTTAGAAATGAGCGGTAAGTACTTCATATCTGCACAAATAGTGTGAATTTCCTTGTTTTTTGCTCTTAGGTGTTTCAGCATTTTAGCAGATATGTCTATCCCAACATATTCTCCCTTTATCTTATTCTTATTTGATAACTTCTGCAAAGCGATTATACTATTGCCCGTGCCAGTTCCCACATCGCAAATCCTATGATTCTGTCCTAAGTTTAGGTGATTGAAAAGAACTTCGCTGTTCTCATCCTTTTTTTCCAAGTGCTCATCGAAGGAATCGTATATTGCCGAGTAATCATCAAACCATTTCTTGAAGTCTCTACTCATTTTTCTCCCAGAAAATAATATTTGTTTTTGTATAATATACTGGAAACAAATAAGTCTTCTCAACCCTTCAGACAGCTGGAAACCATTGTAAAATGATTTACCTTAACGCTTTGATAATATCTTCAGCAGTTAAAACCTTTGCAAATCCCTTCCTTAATACTTTCAATTCAGGTTCTTG
>JBHLOP010000009.1:0-22842 GCA_048940375.1 Promethearchaeota archaeon
CTAATTAATGCTGCTGATTCAACGTCCCTTGGCTCAAGTGGATACACGAATTCTTCACCATATTTGTTTACAGGCTGGGCGCCTCTTCCTCGTAATTTTTCTGTACATAGAAGACCCACAATTTGTTCAGGGTATGAACTTCCAGTTGGATGGTACTGAACCGAGTCCATATCAATAATTTTCGCGCCTACTCGGTTTGCCATAACCAGACCGTCTGCAGTTGCGCCATAGTGGTTCGTGGTAGCAAATCTCTGCACATGGAGCCGACCAAATCCTCCTGTAGCCATCAATGTTGCTTTTGCTCTCGCAATGGAATAATCTTCTTTTTCCATATCCCAAAGAACTGCACCTGCAACCTTACCTGCATCATCCATAAGTAACTCAACAGCACTTGTAAATTCTAAAATGGGTATTTCCAAATTGCGAACTTCGTCCATCAAGACGCGTACTATCTCCATACCAGTATAATCCTTACAAGAATGCATTCTTTTTCTACAAGTTCCTCCGCCTGCAGCAACAAACATACATCCTTCTTCATCCTTGTCGTACATTATTCCTAGTTCTTCATGCCATTCTATAATCATAGGAGCCTCTCGAACTAGCCACTTGACTAGCTCAGGATCGTTTGTGAAGTGTCCACCTCCCAATACATCAAGATAATGTAATGTTGGATTATCATCTTCACAGTCAGCTGCCTGAATACCACCCTGGCTCATTTTAGAGTTCGAGTCACCCATACGCAATTTTGTGACAATTAGTATTCGATCAATGTCGGCACCAGAGTTTACTGCCCATAAAGCAGCCGTTAATCCTGCTCCACCAGCGCCAATAATCAAGAGATCTGAATCGTAATCAATAGTTGACAAATCAATTTGTTCTGGTTCGATAAGCGGATACGCCTCAATCAAGTTTGCTACCTCATGAGGCATGAATTCTCCAACATTCACACCGACTTTTACAATGCGCTTACCACCCTCTTTATAATCAGGATGATATTTTAATAGGAGTTCCTCTCTTTCCTCAAGTGTCATTAGTTCAGGAATTTCTTTTAGACGTCTTTCTCGCGTCTGTTTCACGAGTTCTATTGACTCTAACATATAATCGGGATAACCGCGCTCCATCTATCTATCCCACCTTAATTTCTCGCTCTACATAGATTTTTTTAAGTTTTTCAATATCCTCTTTCGCTAATAAAATATAATTATCAAGTTCTTCGTCAAATACACAAGCTTGGATCTCTTCTACTCTTTTATGTGTATGTTTTGCTAGGGGTACAACGTATTTTCCATATAGTCTCCTTGCAAGTTGCCCAACATTTTGGGGGATGATTTCAGCTGGACATCTCATGGCACACAATCCGCATTGAATACAATCAAAACTCAAATTGGCTACTTCTTCTATGTCACCACGAATTGCTGCTTGAACATAATCCATTACCTCCAATTCTTGTGGACATGCTTTTGTGCACGTGTTGCACGCAACGCATCGGGCAATTTCTGGATAAAGTTCAAGCAATACGGTTCCTCTTGGTTTTAATTTGTTCAGGTTGTATTTTGCCTTCTCAGCGGGCACGAATGGCAGAATAGTCAGGTACATGCCGTCTTCTACGGCTTTCTGGCAGGCTAAGGCAAAATTAAGCCTATAGTCATCTTTAAATCTGTATACTGTGGCACATGCCCC
This sequence comes from Promethearchaeota archaeon, assembly GCA_048940375.1. GTDB lineage: Archaea > Asgardarchaeota > Sifarchaeia > Borrarchaeales > Borrarchaeaceae > Borrarchaeum. Next base: position 1,681 of record JBHLOP010000009.1, read on the forward strand.
ACAGTATCCTCCTCTGCAGCCGATTCCTCGAATAAATCTATAACCAGCATATTCGAATGCTTTTACAATATTTAGAGTAGCAGGAACTTCAAATTCACGTCCCATAATATATACTCTTACCATTTTCTCTTTTTCTGCTTCTTCTTCCAAATTAACCCCTCTCTTCAGTTCTTATTTCTTAATCAAAGATATAGGTACTATTAGTGATTTTTCTTCAAGTAAGGGCCTTGGATCAACATAATTTAACTCCAGACCTAGTTTTTCTTCGTCTAGACCAAATGCTAATGCCATTAACTGAGTGAAATATAATATTGGAATTTCAACAAAATCCGGATATTGACGTTTTATCTCTCGTTGTCTATTATCCAGATTAAAAGCACAAAGGGGACAGCTTAATATTAAAGCATCCGCCCCTGAATTTCTTGCGTAGGTCAAAATTTTATAGCCTAAATCTGCAACTAAGTTTGGTTTATCAACAGTATGATAACTCCCACAACATTTGAGTTGATAAGGATTGTATATCACTTCTGCACCGAGCACCTTGGTTAACTCCTGTAGTACTGTAGGATCTTCTGGATCATCAATACCAAATTCTTTTGGTCTTACAAGTAAGCAACCGTAATACGGCGAAAGCGTTAATCCCTTAAGAGGTTTTTTTATCTTCTCTTTTATTTTATCGAAGCCCATTTCCCTCAATAGTTCAAGGAAGTGTAATACCTTCACGTTGCCTTGATAATCGTTTTCTCTGAACATAAATTGATTCATGGTTTTTAGTTTTTCAGAATCTTGCTTCACAATTGCATTGGAACGTTTCAGCGTGCTGTAGCACACAGAACACAAAGTGACTAGTTGTGTTTCATTTATGTCCTCAACCCGGATTAGATTCCGCACCGGCGCAAGGTGGTGCATCAAGTCGTCTGTCGTTAAGGAACTTACGGTGCCGCAACATACCCAGCGCGGCAATTCCTGCAAGTCTATCCCTAAAACTGCAGCTGATGCGATAGCTGACTTTTCGAATCCTTCGCCTATAGTTTTCAGAGAACAACCAGGAAAGTATGGGATCTTCATAACTTACACCAACTCACCTTGAGAATTTGCGTAGATTCGAAATAATCGCAATTTGTGGAATTTCTTGTCTCTCTTCCATTGAAAGGTCTCGTACTTCAACGTAGTCCAGTTGCTTTCTTAACAATTCTTGTCGAAGTGCTTCAGCGACCTTGGCAATGTCTATCCCCTTCGGACATCTAGCTCTACAAGCGAAACAAGACGCGCAAACCCAGATGGTCTTTGCATTGATTAATTCATCTTTCAGTCCCAATTGAGTAAAGCGCACCAATGTAGAGGGCATTAGATCCATATCTGAGGATACAGGGCATGCTGATGAACATTCTCCGCATTGAAAACACATGTCTATTGGTTCACCACTCCTCTCTTGTATCTTAGCAGCAAATTTTACTGCTTCCTTGGAATCTAATCTGATCGTCTTAGACATTTCGCATCACGCTAGGGAGTTCTATTAATTTAATATACAGAAACAAGATGCTACTTGTCCGTAATTATTAATTATTTAAAATTTACGTTTGTCAATATGGTTTACGTTTCTAGATTTTTAAAGTTTCATATATAACCACTTGGTTTTGTTCAAGTGTCTTGTCTTTCCTAATTCACAATTTGAAGCGTTTTTATTCAAGAAAGAGTGGTAGAAGTAACATAAATAAGAGAAAAACAAAACTGAGAAATAACTAATTAATTTCCCATTCTTTATTAATCCCTTTAATGCAACAGCCCACACATTCCTGAATGTTATTAACTTAAATTTTATTGGATGATTCATAGCCTTTTCCAGGCAACAGAGATACGATATTTACTAAAACTTCAATTAATAGTCTAGTTTTCGTTCTTGTACAACTCGGACAAAATACTTACTAAAGCCTGACTCTGATTTTATAAGTAGTTTAAACGGACCTGTATATTTTGGAATAACGAAGCAGTACGCATCGCTATCGGTTGAGCTATCATATTCGATCAAATTTCCAGTCTCATCGTAGATATAGAGATCAAAATCAGCATAAGATTCAATTGGATTCACATAGATAGAATATTTTATCCCACTTCGTAGCTCCACTTCAAAATCTTTTGTTTCTCCGTGACCCAGAGTACCGGAAGCTATTAACGTGATGCGCAACACCTCCTCTATTATAAGGATAGAAAGACATAGATAGAAACGATATAGCATCAGTATTACTATTAAAATATTTAAATTGATTGCATCCTATTCACCATTAAGTTCTTTCTGAAAAGGTGAACAATATGGGTGAATTTTACTTGAAAACACCAATAACTGAAGAAGCTGTACGACGACTTAAAGTTGAAGATTCAGTATATGTCTCAGGCACAATTGTAACTGCAAGAGATGAAGCACATTTGAAAGCTTTAGAATTGTATGAAGATGGCAAAACACTGCCCGTTAATCTTGAAGGCGTAGGAGTATTCCACTGTGGTCCTGTGATGAAACAAAGTAACATTGGCGAATGGACTGTTGTCGCTGCAGGCCCTACAACTTCAACTCGTATGGAGATTTTCGAGGATGAATTTATCAAGGCGTTTCATCCCAGAATTATAATTGGAAAAGGTGGGATGGGTTCGAGAACAACAAAAGCTTGTCAAGAAGAGGCGTGTGTTTACGGAGCATTTACTGGAGGTGCAGCGCTTCTTGCAGCAAATCGGATTACAAAAGTAAAAGATGTGTTTTGGCTAGAGGAATTAGGAATGCCTGAATGCCTTTGGGTTTACGAAGTAAAAGATTTTGGTCCATTAGTGATTGCCATAGATTCACATGGGAACAATCTCTTTGCGCAAGTAAATAACCATGTTAGAGAAAATGTAACAGAAGTTTACAAACAATTAAATATAATCTAACTTGGAGGCTTTAAAATGGAGCTTGATGAAATCATTGAGAATGTTGCTATAGAACTCCTGAGATCAGCAGTTACTAAACTTCCAGATAGCATTGAAAACGCACTACTTAAAGCCTTAGAGGAGAGCCAAACTGCAATTGCCAAAACGCAGTTACAAGCTATTGTAGATAATTTCATAACAGCAAAAACTTCAGTACTTCCCATGTGCCAGGACACAGGAGTTGTTTCCTTTTTCGTTAAGGTGGGAGAACAATTTCCGATCATTGCAGAATTACTCAATATACTAACAGAGGCCACCATTAAAGCTACACGAGATGTTCCCTTAAGACCAAATGCTGTTGATCTTTTCAAGGGAAATACTGGCAATAATGTAGCAGATTACATCCCATGGATTTATTGGGAGATTGTTCCTAACAGCAAGGTTTTAGAACTCATTGCATTTCCCAAAGGCGGAGGTAGCACAAACGTCTCAAAACTTGGATTATTGAAACCAGGAGAGGGGATAAAGGGGATAAAAAAATTCATTGTTGATTCAGTAGTTGATGCTGGGGCAAAAGGATGTCCTCCTTACTTCTTAGGGATAGGGATAGGAGGAGGAGAGGATATTGCAATGAACTTGGCGAAAAAAGCCTTGCTTCGTTCTGTTGGTGAACATAATACAAACCCAAAGGTCGCAAAATTAGAAAAGGAACTACTTAAAGCGCTAAATGAATTGAAAATAGGGGTAATGGGATTAGGCGAGGGTCCAACTGTTTTATCCGTCCATATCGAAGTTGCTGGAAGACATCCTGCAAGCCTACCTGTTGGAATTGTCTTTAGTTGCTGGGCGGATCGGCATGCAGGTGCACAAATTGATTCAGAAGGTAATATAACATATCTTAATTTTTAGGTTAGTATTATCTAATATCCGAAGCACTTTTCTTCTGAACCTAATAGAGTGCGCTCAATCAATAAAAAAAGTGTTTTAACACAAATTGTTAACACTTCTCTGCGATAGATTTTTTAAAAATGAATGTGGGTTTTCATAAGAGATTAAAAGTTATCTCGGTGGACAGAGATGGATAAGGAGATGACAAGGCAAAACGAAGCGTGGAATGGCAAGGCAAACGAAATCAGAGAAAAAATGCGATATACAGAACTGCTAACAAAAATTGTCAGTTGTTTTGAAGATCATTTGAAAACAGCAGTCGAGAAAGTCACAAAATTACGCCCTCGTTTCATAACCATCAATGATATAACGAGTATTCGAAAAATGGGTCGTACAGGTAAAATACATCTTGTTTCAGTCAATCTCGGTACAGATGCTGGTAGTTTCACAACAATGATTGCATTAAAAATCTCTTCAAGTCCCAGGAAGGTCATTCTAGAAGCAGAGAACTCTCAGATTTTAACACAAAGACTAGAACAACTTCCTGCTGATTTTAATTATCTAAAGACGCCTAAATTAATCCACAGTGACCCTGAATCTCGTCTACTTATCTATGAGGGTATCTTTGGACAAACCTACACAGAATCGAAAATAGAGAGAACGTTTAAAGCCAAAACAGTAGGGAAACTCCTCGCAGCTATCCATGGATCACAAACAGATAGGATCGATGTGGACAAGTACAAGGGTCTAATGGCTTTAGTATTGATCGATTTGCCGTTATCAGATCAACATACGACTGATATTTCTCTTGCAGTAGATTTCTCTTTAAGTAAAATGAGACATTCAATTGGTGGTAGCCTTATTTTTGCAGATTTTCATATGGACAATGTAATTTTCGGCCAGAGTATTAAGCGTGACGATCTGGATTACTCAGTTCTTAATGACATGTCTGCAGTGTACAAACAAAACGTTTACATCATTGATCCAGAATACATGTACCCCGGAGATAGTGATCGTTTCGAAGATATTGGAACTTTTTTTGCCTATCAATGCTTACAGGAGTTTAGACAATTTGGAACCATAAATGAGACTAGAAAAGATATTCTGACCTTTCTGTTAGGTTATAATCAGATACTGAAATTAATCGCGAGGAAAGATTTAGCGGATTTATACCCACATGGGGTTCCTATTGGGTTCCACATGGCATACAACCTGTTCCTTGGCGCAAGAGAATTAATAAGAAAGGCGAGGGGGGACGAAAAAGTGATCCCCGAGGTAGAAGACAGAATACTTCTAGGAATACATCTTCTCCAAAATGATATAATTTAAAAGCGTCTTTATCTATAATAAAAACATAATAATATTGAACTTTTTAAAACGGTATTTTAAAGATAGATGATTAATTCCGTATGTTAGAAAAACCACTCTGGGTATTAATTTCAACGATTTCTATTTAGAGGAATGTAGGCAACTTTACCTAACCAAAATCTAATTAAACTATATCTTCAATTGAAGCTATTAGAAGACATGATGTTCAAAAATCACCTCGTTGGAGGCTAGTGAACTAATGGTAGAAAAACGTCCTTTATTTACACAACACTTACATGTTCCATGGAAAAACGCATATGTAAAAAATAGAAATGGAAAACCATCAATAAAAGAAGGAGAATGCGTATTCTGCAAACTAGTAGACAGAGATCCCGACGTAGTTTCGAATGAAGTATATAGAAATGATGTGGCCCTTGTAGCACTCAATCTTTACCCGTATAACCCCGGTCACTGTCTTGTTATCCCACTATCTCATAAAGAGCAGTTTAGTGAACTCACAGAGGAAGAAATTTTCCATGTCTTTCGGTTGGCTCAAAAGTTCGTTAGACTATTAGAAGAACTCTACCACCCACATGGCTTTAACATTGGATTCAATGAAGGCAACGCTGCTGGCGCTAGTATTGACCATTTTCATATTCAGATAGTTCCCCGTTATAACGGAGACATAGGCTTCATGGAGATTTTAAGTGGTTCCCGCATTTTAGTTGAGAATGTTGATGAAACTCTTGAAAAACTAAGAAAGAATGTCTACAAACTAAAGGATTACTAAACCTTGTTGTGAAGTTATTACTGAAATTTTATTAATTCTAGGTTAAGAAAAACTAACTTTGATTGAGCTCAACTTTTTTCAACTTGCAGGCGTAATGTTACTTTTTCTTCCCTCATTTGTTAATGATGAATACTACGATACTCAGCAACGTTTTATTTAAAACTCTTAAGACAACATAAAACTTGGGGAGAAACCAAAATTATAATTTTAATCTCTTAGATAGAGAGAGTCACAAATTTGTTTCGCTCGAGATACCGAGAGACATTTAAGGTTTCATGTCAAGTAAAAAGTAGAGATATCAATGGAGTTTTGTCGATGGATGATATTACTAAGGACTTTAACAAATTCAAAGCGAAATTTGTAGGAAAAGATAGTTCATTAAGAAAGATCAGTTGGTCTGAATTAGCTAACAAGTATCCCAAAATTTATACTTGTCTGAAAAAGCCGCATATATTTCAACCCTGCGAATCAATCATACATCCGGAACACGGAGAAATCTATGTAATTCCTGCCAACAACTTATTTTATCAGTTTATTCTTTACTGCCCAAAAACTGATGAACTCTGGGAGACCTTTACGACTAATACTGAGGCTGAACCTTCGGAAACGTCCGTCTAAAGTATTTAAGTTTCTAATCTGTCTTTTTTTTAATTTTCTTAAATGTATTGTCGAATAACTCAAAATTCATCTGGTAATGCAAAATACATTATATGTTGAAATGTTTTAAAGAGAAAAAGGAAGGTTGATTTGCCAGTTTAAGGCAAAGGATATACGTTCTGTCCCCTTGGAAACTCTATAACAAAATCATATTCTATGATGAATTCACTTTTAGCCGCCACCTCGATTTCCCATTTATAAATACCGAGGCGAGTTTCTTTAGGCTCTGGTTTCATGGATTTTATTTCGACCTCTACTTCTTCGCTTTGGGACTTTGGGATCCTATCATAAACTGTTAAAATAGAGTTTTTTTCACTTAAGTTTTCGATTTTCAATTGGTACTTATAAGATCTAGTTGATTTCTTACCGACAAGCCCAGTTTTTTCAGCTTCGCGTTCCATGAGCTTCTTTTCTGCTTTGATCGTTGGACTTACTCTAGCTCCAGCATCGAATTCTTCGCTTGGTGCGATTTTTGGCAGATTTGTGGCGCCGATAAAATCTTGACCTTCAAATACTTTTGCTCGACCTGGAAGAAGAGTCACATCACCATTTGTAATTTTTAGAAGTTCAATGACTTCATTTCCTAGATATGCATCCCAGTAAAATTCACGTTTGAATTGCAAGTTGTATGTTTGTGCTAAAAAGCCATGAGGCTCTCCGTCTGGAGGAATTGTAACTTTTTCAGGTAGTTTGAACACCTGAACTTCGCCTTCTGAGCGCAGTTCTGCTTCGACAACTTTCAATTCTGGTGCTGGTGGAGGCAGTGGGGCAGGTTCTTCCTCAAAAGGTGCACCAGCAAGATCCTCATCCATTACTTCTATTTCAGCCAGTTTTTTTTCAGCTTCGAATCTATCTCTTCTTGCTATACTTGCAGGCTTAGCTACGTAGGGGGTCCCTAGATAGATATAGTATGGTTCTGGTTCTTGAATATTTGTGACACTTGTCGAAACGGTACTTAGTGTCAAGTAAGTATTATCCCATGATTCAAAAGTAGAATTCCTTACTAGAACAAATTGCTCCACCTTTGCTGATTCCGACTCAAGGGTAATGTCATAAGTGGGATGCCAGTAGGAATCATAGATGCGATAAGTAATATCGAATTCAAAATCAGACTCCTGTTCAACATCGACATTAATTATGACATCATAAAGTCGCTCTGTTTGTTCCCTTTCTCTAGCATTAAGCATTTCTAATTGTTCTGTTTTGTCATCAATCTTTTCCTGTAACTTTTTAAGTTTATTATCGAGATCAAGCAATTTTGTGGAAAAATCTTGAAATACGTGGGTTTCGAGAGTTTTTAGCTTTTCAATATCGATCTTGCCCATAGCCCATCGTCTAAGGAAATGTTCTTCATGAGTTGTTTTGTTCCATAGACTCAACAATCCCTCTTTTTTTTGTTCTAAAGCTGTTTTTTCAGCCTCCAGGGTTGCTTTTTCTAAATAGAGTTTTTCTAACTCGTCTAACAATGAAATGATTTCTGGGTTTTTTGTTCGTTCCCCTAATTTGGATTTTATGTCAGTTGATAATATAGATCCAAATCCCCTTCCATTTACTCTAATAGAATCTTGATTTAGCTTAGAACTAACATTAGGAACTATTACTTTTTGCAGCCCTGTGGATAGATGTGTTTTTCCTGTTCTTTTAATGTCAGCTTCGGATCGATAAACCGTCACCTCAACTATTGGGCAATCTAATTCATTCTCACTCATAAAATCACCTAATAAAAAAATCACTTCGATTCTTATTTTTCTTTTGAATAACATCAAGATCTAAGGAAAGATGCTAAAAAACAATTTAAACGATTTAAATGATTCAAATAGTCTTTTACATTAATTACGTGGAATCTTTGTCTATACTATCCAAATATTTCTTAATTTTTGTAATACTGGCTTCCATAGTACTTAGGGCAATACCAAGCATATAACTTCTAACTCGTGCGCCTAACGTTTCGCTAGTTTTCTTAACGTGGCAGCAGAACAGAACCTTCTTTGTTACTTCCTTAATAAAGAAATTGCCTCTATCGCTCTCAATAATCGTGGTTTGAAATTTGCCAGTCTTTTCTAATTCAGTTACGGCTTGATTAGAAATTGAATGAACTGCAGCCGTCATGGCGGCAGTCAGAAGTGCAACATCCTCTGTTGAGGCTGATTCAACAGAAAATGCTAGTGGAAAACCATCAGTAGTACATAGTAAACTAACGTTGATCTCAGATGAAGATACTATTTCAGCGAGAATATCTGATAATCTACTATCGTGAACAAGCAAAAAGGCACCGCCAATAGAGTGTGGTCGTTGGATCACTTAGTCTGTGGTAGCTTATGCTACTTATTAAAAACTCTCAAACATAACTTTTATTTTTTCTGAGAAAGTTGTGCGCATGAAAAACAATAGTTTTTTTAGTAACAGTTAGAAATCTTCATTCAGAAGACTCTTTTTCCAATTCAGTTAAGTATCGCTTAATTTTTTTAGCACTAGCATCCAATGAGGCCAATGCAATACCTATATGATAACTCCTCACCCTTGCGCCTTGCTTTTCATCTTTTTTTGTTTTAGGGACATGTGCAACAAAGACAAGTTCCCCTAAATCTTTCATTAGCAAAGTTCCTTTAGCTGCTTCGATCGTAGTTGTCAAGAGGGGGCCTGTATTTAATTGTGTAACCGCCTGGTTCGAAATAGAATGAACTGCAGAGGACATAGCGCTCAAAAGTGTGATATCTTCATCTTCTTTTTTATCTGAGTTCATCGCAAAAGCTATCGGAAAACCTTCATGCGAACAAAGGAGGCTAACATTGATCTCTGATGTATCTGAGATTACTTCAGAGAGGATATCAGATAACCTACGGTCGTAAACTTGCAAAGAATATCACCAGTTTGATCATACTAAGAAGAATCATATCTTCTTTGGATGGTAACGCACAGCCAATAGAATTCCATCAAAATCAAATAAAAAACTTGTGAAAAAAATAACCGCGAAAGTAGTGAAAAAAATCAGTGTTAAGAATTGATGTTACATATCATCTTGTGATCTTATTTGTAATTTTTTCTATAGAGCTCATGTTAAGCTGAAGGCCTAATTGCGTACTTTCAATCCCCATTGCCAAGCCAAGAAGCTGTGTATAATACATGCTGAATATATTGGTGACATCTAGACCAGTAACTCTTGAGATCGCTTCTTGGCGTTCAAGCATTCTCTCACAAAAAGGACACACAGTAATCACGCCATCGAAACCTCGATTTTGAATAGCCATCAGTTTGTTTCCCGCAATTTGAAAAGATTCTTTATCAACTGCAGCTAGCATGGGTGCCCCACAGCATTCTAATCTTTCAGGATACTTTGCCGTACTTGCACCTGTAACCTCGATTAAAGCCTCTAACTTATTAGGGTCATTTAGCTCATCTGGTCGATCAATTGAACTAGGTCTGATAATATGGCATCCATAATGTGCCGCTAGTTTCAGATCCGACATTGGTTTAAAGTCTTGACTATGTTCTAATATCTTTTTGATTTTTTGCGGGCTTATATCATCATACAGGAAATCTAAAAGATGTCTAATTCGAATATGACCTTTTATTTCAAGGTCTTCCTCTGCTAACATCTCGTCAATAGTTTTTCGAAGATTATCATCCGATTCGAGAATGTGTCGTGCTTCACAAATTGACACATGACATCCATTACAGAGTGCTAAAAGTGTTTCAGCCTGTTGTTGTTCAGCCAATGCTATTGTTCTAGATGCTAAATACAACCAGCCTAAATTGTCAAGCCCTTTCAGTGGTTGTCCACAGCAAGCAGCGTTTTTCAAATCAATTATGTTAACGCCAAGACGTGGTAAAACCTCTCTTGCAGATACTTCGTAAGCATATTCTTGAGTGGGTATCGTACAGCCAAGATACAATACAACATCCATAAAGTTCACCTATTTATCACATGACGAAACCCTGTTTTCAATAAATTCTTTTTTATTTTCTCAGCGTCGGGCATAGACAAATCTGGGAGTTCTAGTTCTTCCCTGTCGAATTCATCAAAATCTGCTGAGATAGCCTCTTGAGGAGGTTGAATTAAACCAATCTTGATTATGTTTTTTACCATTTCAACATAGGCCTGTGGAACTGTAGGCGTTCCTGCTTCAACAGCCTTGTTTTGTAGGAAATAAATCATATCTAAGGGATTCACGCCCTGAGGGCAAAATTCTTGACATTTCATGCAGGTTGCACATGTCCATATTTCTTTACTTTCAAGTACAGAGTCTTTTAGTCCAAGAGCGATCTGTCGAACAATTTTGGCTATATTTAGCACATTAACCTTTCCCGAAGTACATAATGAAGAGCATGTTCTACAGGTAAAACATACGAAGGGATTTGACCCTGTTGTTTGTTTGATATACTTTGGGAACTCATAGTCAAGTTTAGAGATATTTACTATTGTTCTATGTTGTTCCATTTTTCTCACCTATCTACCCACAGCCTTCGCGACTGGAATCTTTCTATGAGGACTTGGTCCAAGTTTTCTAATAGTCTCGACAAATTCCTTAACAACTTCTTCAAACTTCTTGCCTTCTGAGGCTGATACCCATTCAAGTCTTAGGCGCTCAGGTTCTAAACCAATTGCAGTAAGAACCTCTGTAAGAAATTTTATGCGCAGTTCTGCCCTCAAATTCCCAGCAATGTAGTGGCAATCACCTGGGTGACAACCCATGACTAGAACCCCATCGGCACCACCGGCTAATGCTTCAAGAATATGAATCATGTCAATTCGTCCAGTACACATGACTCTAATGTTTCTGATGTTACTCGGTTGTTGAAATCTAGACACTCCTGCATTATCAGCTCCAGCATATGAACACCAATTGCAGAGGAAGGCTATGATAAAGGGTTCTGAGGTAGTAGCAGGTTCTTCTAAAGCTGAATGAACCATTGCCAAAATTTGATCATCCGTAAAATGTCGCATACGAATTGCACCAACTTGGCATTCAGCTGAACAGGTTCCACAGCCTTTACACAAGGCAGGGTTAATTTTGGCTTTTAGTTCCTTAGAGAATTCCAATTCTTTACTTTCTACCTCTTCCATACTTACTGCACCGAACTGGCAGACATCAACACAGAACTCACAACCAACACAAACTTCTGGATCAACAACTCCAACAATAGGCTCAGATTCAACGTATCCGAGAATTAAGGGGATTAATGCTTTTGCTGCAGCAGCTTGCGCATGAGCAATGCTCTCCTCAATATTTTTCGGTCCTTGTGCAGTTCCAGCTAGATAAATCCCATCTGTTGCAAACTCAACAGGCCGTAGTTTTACATGAGCCTCCAAAAAGAATCCATGGGAATCTGTAGGTATTTTTAGCATTTCTGCTAAGGCTTTATTATCATGAGCAATTATTGGAGCTGACAAGACCACTTTGTCTGCAGGAATAGGAAAGGTTGTATTTAGCAATGTATCTGTTACTCTTACTTGTACCTTGCCATCTTCAAGTTGGATTACTTCTGCTGGATTTTCAGGGTCATATCTTAGAAAACAAATTCCACGATCTCTAACATCACGATAATAGTCTTCTCCTGCTCCAAATACACGAATATCACGACAAAGGACAGCGACATTACTATTTGGATAGTTTTCTATAACAGATTTTGCATTTTTAAGTGTCTCAGAACAACAGATAGAGGAACAGTATGTGCGTCCCTCTTTTTCTCTTGCACCTACACAATTTATCATTACAAAAGTACTACCATCTCTTACTTTACCAGCATGTATCAACTCTTCTAACTCAACTTGAGTAATTACATTTTCAATTTCGCCATAGCCATAATAACCGACTGGCTTTAATTCGGTACCACCTGTAGCCACAATAATAGTTCCTACATTTACGATTTTTTCAGTATCACCCTGTAAAGTGACAGAAAAATCTCCAATTGAGCCAGTAACTTCTTTTACTTCAGTCGAAGTCATCAATTCAATATTTTCGTGAAGGCGAATACCGTTTTCTAGTTCATTAATAAGCGCTTTTGTATCTTTTTCATAGTTTTCCTGAGTGCGGATGCTTTTTAGATTCTTAATAAAGCCACCAACTGAGCTTTCTCTTTCAACTAAATATACTTTAAACCCTTTGTCTGCTATTGTTTTTGCACTGGTCATACCTGATATGCCTGCACCAATAATTAGTGCTGAAGGAATAACATCTTTCGTAATAATGGCCTGTGGTTCTAATAATGAAGCACGTGCAACAGCCATTCTTACTAAATCCTTTGCTTTTTCTGTCGCTTCTTCAGGCTCGCGCATATGAATCCAACTGCACTGTTCACGAATATTGGCTAGTTCAAATAAGTAAGGATTTAGTCCAGCCTCTTCAATTGTGTTTCGAAATAATGGTTCATGGGTTCGGGGAGTACAAGAAGCCACAATAACTCTATTTAATCTATGTTCCTTAATCTTTTCTTTTATTAGTTCCTGAGTGTCAGAAGAACATGTGTACAAATTATCAGTTGTATAAACGACATTTGGGAGGGTTTTTGCATATTCAACGACTTCAGGTACATTAACAACGCCTCCAATGTTAATTCCACAATGACAGATAAATGCACCTATCCTAGGTTCTTCATCTAATGCCAGCTCTTCTTTGATTACTACTTCTGGTTTTGTTACTTCTACCTTCGTTCTAAGGACTGCTTTTGCCGCTGCCGCGCTAGCTTGAGCCACAGACAATGGTATATCTTTGACACCTTCACATGCACCAGCTAAGAATATACCTTGAATATTTGTGGCAACTGGATCAGAAACATCTTCTGATTTAAAGAATCCATATTCATTAAGTTCTATTCCCAGGATTTGTGATAGTTCATCGTTCCCAATAGCGGGAATCATTGCCGGACACAAAACAACTAAATCTGCTCTAAGGATTTTCTTTTCAAGAGTATTAAAATCTCCATATCCAACAAGCAGTTCTCCAGTTTCAGAATCCTCCATTATCTCGCCTGGCAATGATTTAAGATAGTTGACATTGTAGATATTTTCAGCTTTGGTAATATATTCTTCAAAACCTTTACCAAATGTCCGTAGATCATTATAAAGAATATACGCGTCTATATTTGGATCATGCTCACGTGCAATAATGGCCTGCTTTGTTGCGTAAGTACAACAGATTTTAGAGCAGTAAGGTCTGGCATTGGCATGAACACAATCCCTTGATCCAACACAAGCAATAAAAGCTATTGTTTTCGGCTCTTTTCCATTTGATGGGCAGAGTACATGACCTCCTGTTGGTCCTGACGCGCTCAGGAGGCGTTCAAATTCCAAAGAGCTTAAAACGTTCTTGTACTGAAGATAACCATACCGAGTAAAATGAGATGGATCAAGAAGTTCGAAACCAGTGGCCACAATGATAGCTGCAACATCAATAATCGTTTCAATAGGCTCTTGGGTAAAATCAACAGCTCCAGCAGGACACATATTTCTGCAGGTTTCACATATTCCATATTTGAAGTTAAGACAATGGTCCTCATCAATCGTATATATGAGAGGAACAGCTTGAGGAAAAGGAACATAAGGAGCAGCCCGTTTATCCAGTCCAACATTGAATTCATTTATACTTTTTACTGGACAGTTCATTGCACATATTCCACAACCAGTACATTTCTCCTCATCAATATATCGTGGTTTTCTTAAAATTTTAGCTTTAAAATGACCTTGGTCAGTCCTTTGAACGTCTAATACTTCACTGTAAGTCCAAAGTCTTATATTTGGATGTCGGGAACATTCTACCATCTTTGGGCTTAAAATACACATAGAACAATCATTTGTTGGAAAGGTCTTATCCAATTGGGCCATCTTTCCACCAATACTTGGTTCTTTTTCTACTAAATACACATTGACGCCCTGTGCAGCCAGATCTAATGCAGCCTGTATGCCTGCTACTCCTCCTCCAATGATCAGAACCTGTTGTATAGCATTTGTGGACATATAAATCCCTAATTTTGTCATGATCAATAATGAACGTTTTTTTTGTCTAATGATAATTGCCTATCCACAATAATGCTTTTACCTTAAAGATTTTTTGAATTAAACATAAATCACCATCATTATAACGAATTAAACAATAAGAAGCGAAGAGAAATGCCTTTAGTGTAAAATGTTAATTAATAATTTTCTTAATTTCATTAAAAACGAAATTTTTCAATTAATTCAAAGTATAGCGTTTTTCTGCTCTCTCTAAACTCAAGCACTCAGTTAATAAACATCGGAAGAAATATATCTTGTGTAGATGAGAATTATATTAATCTGCTGAATGAGCGTATTCACGAACAGGGATGTTTATAATCACCAGAAATTTACGCAATGTCCGTAAAAAATCTAAATAACAACAAATGTTTCTAGAAAGGGTTGTCTAATGTCAACAGAAGAAAATGTCGCCATAATAGAGTTACCATATACAGAAAGTGTATCGTGCTATCTAGAAAAAAAGGGAAAGTACTTATGGTCTTTTACATTTGTTAAGGACGGGGCAACGGTATTATTTAAAGGAAATATTCTCAACCCTGATCAAGACAAACTTATCGAATCTATTACAGAGAATATGGCCGATTATTTCTCATCATATGGGATCTCAGGATTGAAAGCTGCTGTTTATAAAATCTTAGATGTCATTGAAAATCCAGATAATTACACATGGCAGAATAGAGAGGACATGGATGTTCTTAGTAAGATACCTGAAGACGTAGCAGAAATTAAAGAAGAAAAAGAAATTCCTTTTACCGATATTAGTGAAACTGAAGAAATAAAAGAGACTCTTGTTGAAATTGAAGAAATTAAAGAAACAGAAGAGCCACCTCTAGAGACTATTAAAACACCAATAAGCGAAATCTCGGAAGATAAACCCGAACAGTTAATAAAAGAGATAGTAGTAGAAGGCGGAAAAACCACTCTTCAAATTCATGCGAGAAATCCAAATGAATGGAAAATAATGGCGATTCATGGACGATCAGAGAGTCCATTCGCAATAAATATTTCATCAATAGTTGTTGATGATGTTGCAGATAAGTTAAATGAGCAGTTAGAGTTTTTTTCCTTTTCAGGAGCTTATGATGCTGCAGAAAAACTTGTTGACGTCCTAAACAACCTCGAAGAATATTTCCCGAAAGAAGAAGTTTCAGTATCAAGTGGTGATGAGGCATCTGTCGAAGAAATGCCTTCGCTGGAAGAAATCGTAAAAGAATTAAGAACTGCTGAAGATGTTGATCGTTATATTGAGCTGATGAAAGATAGTGTGAAAAATGAGGAAAGAATGGCCTTTCTAAAAGACATCCGTATCTCACATGTGGAAGACGTAACTGGACATATTTATCGACGTGGAGCAGATAAATGGCTTCTCTCATTTTCTTCGACTAATACAGGAGAGAGTTTGTCAAGAACGTTACAAATTAATGAACTGACTGAAGAAGACGTAGCAAGAGTACTGAATCAAGGAATTCCACAAATTTCTTTATCAGCTGCTTTGTTAGCGGCAGAAAAAGTACTACAGGTAATACAGGAACTCCGACAAAGACCTCAAGAGGAACTTGTCATCAATCAAGCAGTTGAACATTTCTTACAGGTTGTTCAAGAACATAAAGATATTGAAAAATCGACAGAACTTTCAATTGAGTTATTAAGGAAATTCGGAGAGTTGAAGAACTCACTAGGCGTAATAAAATTCGGTTCAAAAGCAGTTTCATTACTTGATATGCGAGAAAAATATTCTGATGCCAATAAACTAAGAATGGATATTACAGATCAGTTATTAGAATTAGATATTGATCTCTTTATTGAGTTTGCTGATGAAAGTATCAATAAATTAATTGAACGAGGGCAACTGTTAGATGCTTCAAAACTTTGTAGTATGCTAGTAGATGCATTGATAAAACGTTATTCAGAATATCGAGTTGATTTACGTGTAATTGTTCAATATATGAAGAGAACGGTTGAATTATTACAAAAAGCCGATCTAATGAGAACACTTGCGGAGTATTCGGCTGAATACGGGGAATTCCTGGTAAATAATTTTGACCAGGTATCGGAAGATGATCATGAATTGAACAATCTAATTAGAGAAGAGATCGTTGAATTCTATACAACAGCACTTAATTTTTATGAAACTTTAGAAGATCGATTTGACCTACTAGAAACTGCTGAAAAAGTTATCAATTTACTTTCAGAAAAGAAAAGATTGGAAGAAGAAGCAGTTATATTCTCGCAAAGGGGTTTTAAGTATTTCCAAGAAGAAGGTAAAGATGATCTAGTACTTGAACTTGCATCTACTCTTTCAAAAAAACTAATGAAAGCAGAAGAAAAGAAATATCTTAAAGCTTTAGAGTTTGTAAATACTGTCATAAAGATTTTCATTGAGCAAAAAGAATTTGACAAAATCATTAAGTTTGGATTTGAAACCGTTGATGACCTGATCAAGATCAACCAGATGAGTGAAGCCCGTGAATATCTGATGACATTTACAGATTTCGCCATACAAGCTTACGAAGATGATTTTGATAAAACCGCCGAAATAACACTAAATTCAGCAGCTAAAATGAAGGAAATTGGTGAATCTAAGGAAGTCATTGATCGCTTATTCACGTTAATAGAATATACCGAAGATATCGATGAAGCACTTAAATTTTACAATGAAAAAGCACTTCCGATGTTATGTGCCGAGGGAGATTTTCATCTAGCAACAGAGTTTGTTAATCAGATAAGTGAATATATCTCACAACTTGGGGGACCAAATGCACCAAAAAGAGTTGCTGAATTTAATTTTTCATTTGCAAAAGCGATTCTTAAAACAGATAGTTATAGTCTTGCTTTAGAATATTTAGAAAAAGCTTATGAGTCCTATGAAGCATCTGGAGATACCTATACAGCGATTAAAGTTTATTTAGACACTTATGAGACATTTGTCAATTCGAAATCAGAAGAAGGATTTAAAGTTATTTCATACATCACTGATTATTACCAAGAAAAGCGTTTACTCAGATTACTTATTCCAATCTTGGAGAATACAATTGATATTCTAATTAAAAACGAAGTCTACGCTAATTGTTTAGAATACATCACTCAGGTATCAAAACTTTATGAAGAAATGGCAGACATAGATAGTGCATATACTATATTAGCGAAACACAGAGATATTTTGCAAGACAAAGACTTAAGTTTAGCAAAGAAATTGACTGAACAACTTTTAAATCGGGCAATTAATGTTGATCACGATTATAGCGCAGGAATAGACATTTTAAAGCCATTTATTGAATTTTTGATTCAGCAGAAAAACTATGAAACTGCATATGAATACATCACACAACTTAGGGAGTATTTTGAAGCATCTAAAGGCATAGGGAAAGGGACCGTGCTGTTTACACAATATAAAGACCAGATAATTGCAACTGGAGATATTGGATGGGGAGAGAGAGTCGTAGAGTTTATTGTTGAGATGAATCTCGCTGGACATAGAGAGACGATTGCCGCTATAATCAGTAAAGAATTCGCTGAACAATTAATTTCTTTAAATCAGTACAATCGTGCCGTTAAGCATGCTAAGACAGCAGCTCAGCTTTTTTTCAAGTCAGAAAAGCATGATGACGCAATTAATTTTTTGCAGGAACTTGTTGATTCCTTTGAAACAAATGATCAAATCAAGATATCTGACCAAGCTGAAATAATCAAAACTCTTGCTGAATTGAAAGCGAAGACGGATGAATGGACAAACGGCGCAGCACTTTGCATTCGTTTTGTTAAAAAACTGCTGGACGCAGAAACTCAAAATATTGAGTTGGCAAATACAATGATGTTCACTGCAATTGAGATCACCAAAGTTCACGATCCAAATAAGGCTATTGATATTGCACAGAAATATATAGAGAAACTTGATACTCTAGGAAGACATGAAGAAAGTGCTCAATTTACCCTTGAAATTATAAACGCATATTACACGATTAAGAATCCTGATGCCGCTGAAGAATATGCAAAGCAAGCTATTCAAAAACTACTGAAAACAGAAGGAGTTAGAGCTACTCAACAGTTTGTTAAAACATTAGTTTCCGAAGTTAAAGATTTGAAAACTTTAGAGAACCTTCTTTTAAGCCTTTCTGAAGAGTTCACAAGTGTGGAATTTATTGAAGCGGCTAGGACAGTTTTTGAGGAAGTGTTAGAGACATTACAAGCAGAAAACAGAGCACGAATAAGTGCAAAATTATATGAGAAATTTTCATTTTTAGTTCAAGAATTCAGTCAAGATTTGATGGTAGAATACGCCTATAAGGCCGCTGATCACTTCCGCAGCTTTGAGGACTTTCTTGGCATGACTAGAGTGTTTGAAAATCTCTCAGATGCACTTGCTTACGAAGACTTCGATAGGAGTGTGAAAGTCTTAAAAAGATGTATTTTTGTTCTCAAACAACTTAACGCAAATTTCCCACTGCAAAACTTAATTCTTCATTTGGACGAAAGAGAAATCACATTACGCGCTATGGAATTAGGATTGAATGTTAAACAACTACTTGAAATCGATTGAAATTAAAAGCATTATTCTGATTCTGATATTTCAGTTCTTTTTTGAGCTTCTGCTTCTTTCATGGCCAGTTCGGTTAATTCTTTCATTATCAGACTATGGATAGCCGGTAATAATGTGATAGTTCTATTATTGGAAGTATATTCTCTTTTTGCAGCAGTTCGTATCGTTTTTAAACGTTCAGCGGTCATAGTACCTTTGTCAATACCTGGGCATTCTAAATCCCTAATGACAAAATTTTCTCCGTTATAGCCTAACGGAAAAGCCTTGCACGCTACTGGTCTTGTTGAATAAATAGTACATTCTTTAGTATCTCGATTTAATAATGGACAGACTGAATCAAATGTATCTTCATCAGACTTTTTTTCAGCATCTGAAAGGATGGTCTTTTCTATTTTCATTTGATTTGGAACTAGAGCCTCTGTCAGATCAAGTTTTAAATGAGGAAAAACAGTGCCAAATGATCCATCAGTCCACCATCGAGCTAAGTCGATATCGTATATCTTAATTGGATCTCTTAAATAACAGCATCTACCAGTCTTTTGACACTCAAAAACGAATTTTGGCGCCTCTGACAATATATTCACATCCTAAAATAGACTTTAATTATACTTAGGTTGCATTTGCAGAGTGAAAAACACTAAATAAGTAACTGCTTTTATTGTTTCCTTTTAAGGAAAAACACTATCTTGCTGGGTGAAAAGATGAAGTGAGTCTTTTACTTTTTCACTTTCACCGAAGTGTCCCCCAGCTTTAAATAACTTCTTGTGGCTAGTATATCCAATGTAATGAAGTTCAGGGGAACACAGGGAGAAGCTTGATGAAACGTACGTACCAATTTCGCCTGTATCCAACCACACAACAGACAATTACATTAACACAATGGCTTACTACCTGTCGTCTGTTGTATAATACCTCTCTGGCAGCGCGAAAAGACGCCTGGCACACTCACCAACAATCAGTTACCTATTATGAGCAAGCCAACCATTTGAAAGTTGTAAAAAAGACTAACCCATTTTTGAAGGCGGTGCATTCTCAGGTACTTCAAGACGTGCTGAGAAGACTGGATAAGACTTTCACTAACTTTTATAGGCGTCTTAAGAAGGGAGAAAAAGCTGGTTACCCACGATTTAAAGGGAAATACCGCTATGACTCCTTTACCTATCCACAAAGTGGGTTCGCAGTAGATTACCAAAAGAAGAAACTTCGACTCTCGAAAATAGGAAGTATCACGATTAAAATCCACCGCCTGATACCTGCAAAAGGCGTGATCAAGACATGTACCATTAAACGCGATGTAGAGCACTGGTATGCCTGTTTTGCTGTAGAGTTTCCTGCTCCTGATCCTGGCACTCAGTATAGAAAAATAAAAAAGGCGATAGGAGTAGATGTGGGGTTGAAGAGTTTGTTAACATTACATACCGGAGAAGCCATAACTAACCCTCGTTGGTTGAGAATCTCGGAGAAGAAGGTAGCCAAAGAGCAGCGAAGGCAAGCTAGGAAGCAGAAAGGGTCAAATAACCGCCACAAACAGAACAGGAAAGTGGCACGGCTACACCGGAAGATACGTAATCAGCGCAAGGACTTTCATCATAAGCTTAGTAGGAAACTGGTCGATAACTATGACCTGATCGTGTATGAGAACCTTAGGATTACCAATATGGTGAAGAATCATCATCTCGCAAAGTCGATTAGTGACGCTGGCTGGGGACAACTCATGTGTTTTACGGAGTACAAAGCGGAGGAAGCTGGTACTCTAGTAGAGTATGTGAGTGCCTATAACACCACACAACTATGTAGTAGGTGTGGTAGACTAGCGCCGAAAACACTGGCAACTCGTATTCACAGTTGTCCTTACTGTGGACTTACTTTAAAAAGAGATCATAACTCGGCCATCACAATTCTAATCCGATCAACCTACTATGGAAAATCACAATCATCCTCAGGGCAGGAACTGTCCATCGAGCCTGTATGACATATCCCGTTGGGGAATGGATGATTCAGGAAGCCACTCTACAAGTAGGGTGGTAGTTCACTGTTTCCTTTTTGCGCATAATGATTTAAAAACAAAATGCGCGATGGAAATTAGAGTTT
>JBHLOP010000158.1:0-5208 GCA_048940375.1 Promethearchaeota archaeon
ATTCCAATCGTTTTCCCTTCTTTATTCTTGATAGGCCATCCTCTGATTGCAATTGAGACGATTGATCCATCTTTCTTGATATACTCCTTTTCGAATTCCTCAGAATAACCAACTGTTAGTAATTGATCATGAAATTTTTTATTCCTTTCAATCCATTTATCAGGTGTTAGATCATAAATATTAAGAGCATAAAGTTCTTCTTTTGAATAACCGAGTAAATTAGCGTAGGCTTGATTGCATTCTACAATGTTTCCATCAATATCAAGAGAAACAATACCGTCAATAGATGATTCATACAATCCGCGATAACGTTTCTCCGACTCTCTAAGTTCAACTTCCAATTTTTTTCGTTCTGTAATATCCTTTACTGCTTCCAAAACGGCGAAGATGTTTCCCTCGGCATCTCTTACTGGAGAACTTGTTACCAAAGTATTCATTGACTTTCCATCAGTATCTATAACCACTTGTTCCGAAACTAAGGTTTTTCCTTCATTAAAGACTGTTTCGACTGTGCACTGAGGACAATGCTCATTAAAGCATTTATACACTTTGTAACACTTTTTTCCTAGAACATCACCCCAATGATCCTTTATAGGCTGATTTGCCCAGATGATGTCTAACTCCTTATTTTGAATGGTAATGAAGTCTCCAATGGCACTCAATATTGCCTGCTGTTTTGCTTCCGACTCAACTAATTGACGTTCTAACTTCTTTTGTTCAGTGATATCCTTCTCTACTTCTAAAATAGCTACGATGTTACCTTTAGCATCCCGAACAGGTGAACTGGTTATTAAAACGTGAATCAGTGATCCATCTGGAAGTATGCTCTCTCTTTCAGAAATCACTGTTTTTCCTTCGTTGAAGATCTTTTCAATATAACAATCTTCACATCGTTCATTTCGTCTTTTATATACCTTGTAACACTTCTTTCCAATGATATCCCCGTAAAGGTCCTTCATAGGTTGATTTACCCAGATGATGTCCAATTCTCTATTCTGAATGGTGATGAGATCAGCAATCCCCGTAAGAATAGCATTGAGTTTTTCCTCAGATTCTTTTAGTTCTATTGTCCGTGTATCAACGATCTTTTCTAAGTTTTCTGAATAATTTTTTAGTTCTTGTTCCAATTTCTTTCGTTCAGTGATGTCCTTATCCACTTCTACAACTGCAATTATATTTCCCTCAGCATCTCGTACTGGGGAACTAGTGACTAATACATGCATTTGTGTTCCGTCTGGAAGTGTGCTAATTTGTTCAGAAACGGTCGTTTTACCTTCTTTGAACACTTTTTTAACAGTACATTCTGGACAGGGTACGGTTAATCCTTTATAAACTTCATAACACTTCCTTCCAACGATCTCCCCCCACAGTTCTCTTATTGGCTGATTTGCCCATATAATGTCTAGATCCTTATTCTGAATTGTGATAAAGGCGCCGATTCCAGTTAAAATTGCCTTGAGTTTTTCTTCAGATTCCTTTAATTCCTTTGCTCGCTCCTCAACGAGGTTTTCTAGATTTTCAGTATAATTTTTTATTCGCTCTTCTGCAAGTTTACGAGTGGTGATATCACGAACTGTGCCAACGATTCCGATGGGCGTTCCATCAGTTTCCTTCAATAAAGAGGCTGTGGCATAGGCGGGGAAATCAATACCGTCCTTACGCCGCAAAGTCATTTCTCCATCTGCATAGCCCTTTTCTTTGATTTCTTTTTCAATATTCATAGCCATTTCTTTAAAAGCTCGTTTGGTCGGATAGAATAGTTCGGCACTTTTTCCAATGATTTCTTCTTTCTTGTATCCAAAAATTCGTTCTGTAGCATTATTACAGGTCAAGAACCGCCTATTCATGTCTGTGACAAAAATGCTGTCGGTTACGCTGTTAAACACCTTTTCCAAGTACTCTTTTGCTCTAAAAATCTCTTTTTCAGCCTTCTTGCGCTCTAAAATGTTAATCATAATCCCTCGTATGCCAACAGGTTTTCCCTCGTCATCTCTAATAACATTGCTATGTACAACAACTGGGAATCTACTGCCATCTTTTCTTCGCGCAGTGTATTCATTTATCCCGATAACTTCTCCTTTTTTATACCTTGAAATATTCTCCTCAAGTCTCTCGTGATCTTCTGGAACAATTAGTTCAAAAGCATTTAATCCCCTATCAAGATCCTCTTGATAATAGCCAAGAATCTCAAATCCTACACGATTGGTGAACGTAAGATTTCCTTCGATATCTGTTTCATAAATTATTTGTGGCAATAACTCAGACAATTCTCTAAATTTCTTTTCACTATCATGTAACGCTTTCTCCACTTTCTTGCGCTCGCTAATATCACGAATTATAGCTAAAGATGCTGGCTTTCCCTCGTATTCAATCAAACTGGCATTTATTTCAACTGGTATATTTATGCCATCTTTTGTATGGAGTTCTATTTCGTATCTATTTGGAATTTGTTCTCCAGCAATCCTCTTCTTATACCATTCCATAACTAATTCTCTAGATTCTGGACTAATGAAGTCAATAAATTGCTTTTCAACTGTTTCCTCTAATGCGAATCCAGAAAGTTCAAGCAACTTTGAATTTGCAAATTTTACTTTCCCATCTTGAGAAATAGCGATCCCATCGTTTCCTTTTTCTACAATAGTTGAATACTTATCTTTAGATTCCTTTAGCGCTTTTTCTACCTGTTTATGTTTAATTTCTGAAATTTCCAATTCAGCAATTCTTTGACGTAATTCTATCAGTTCAGTCATAAGTTGCTCTTTTGTCTTTTTCTCATTGTTCATCTAAAGCAACTCCTGAAGATTATATTAAATTATAAGTTGTTATTTACATCCAATCAGATTGTTCCCTGCCCCTACTTCTGACCAACAATCTGATTCTTTATATACTTTCATCGTTTATCATTTTTAAAATGATTTATTTAGATTTCATTTAAAAGCATAAACTTCTAGAACAGCAAACAGGAGGATGTTTTATGGATTTTCTGGAAGTAATTGAAACAAGACGAAGTATTAGGAAATATAAAAGTGATCCTATTCCTGAAGATAAACTATACAAAGTCCTTGAAGCTGCACGAATCGCACCGAGTTGGTCTAATATGCAATGCTGGAAGTATATTTTGGTAAAAGATAGTAGCACTAAGAAAGCATTGGCAGATGTCTTACCTTCAGGAAATCCTGTTAAAGGGGCATTTAAGCAAGCTCCTATTATAATAGTAGGATGTGCAGATCCAGAACGCTCAGGATACATAGGATCTCAAAAGATAGGGGATAAACAGTGGCACATACTTGATCTTGGAATTTCTATGCAACAACTAGTCCTTGCTGCCACAAATGAAGGTTTAGGAACGTGTTGGGTATGTTGGTTCAGCGAAAAGCCAGTTAAGGATATTCTTGGTATACCTGCCAATATTGATGTAGTTGCACTCACTCCACTTGGATATCCTGACGAAGAACCAAAGGTAAAACGTAGGAAGTCAATCGAAGAAATTGTCTATTTTGAGCAATATGGGCGCTCAGAATAACTCGTTTCTATCTTCAAGAGTACTGAAAAATAAAAAGCTAGAATATCTCAAGAATTTTGAGAAATATTGTAGGTGAGAGATACATGAAAGTTGACATCCCTTACGGAGAGGAAAAAATCACAATCGATATTTCAGCGCCTTATGAAGTATTAGTCCCAAATGAAGTTCAAATCAGAGATCAAAACGAAATTATTGAGCAAGCGATACAGAATCCAATTGGAAAAGAATCTTTCAAAGATTTCGCAGAAAAATCTAACCGTTTACTTGTCATTGTTAATGACGCTTCACGCCCGACCCCTACTTCAAAGATATTGGATTTTCTGTTTCCTTATCTTTCATCGCATCCAGATGTTCGTTTTCTTGTTGCAACAGGAGCACATAGGGCACCCACAGAAGAAGAATTTCAGTATATTTTTGGCAGGTTATATGCTGAGTTTAAGGAGGTAATTTTCGTTCACGATGCTCGTAATGAAGAAGATATGACATATCTCGGAAAGTCTAAGAATGGGACTGAGATGTATATCAACAAGTTAGTTCCTGAGATCAGAAATGTGCTTATTATTGGGAGTGTTGAACCACATTACTTCGCGGGATTCACTGGCGGGAGGAAATCTTTCCTCCCTGGCGTGGCCTCATATAAGACTATTGAAATGAATCATAAACATGCGTTGAGTGATAATGCAAGATCTCTCGCTCTAGATGGCAATCCTGTCCATGAAGATATGGTAGATGCAATGAATGTTTTAGAAAATATCAATATCTTTTCTATTCAGACAGTTCTAACTGGTGATCATAAACTCTATGCTGTGACAGCTGGGGATCTATTGAAAACTTTTGATTCGGCTATTGCTGCTGCTAAAACAATCTATTGCGCTCCATTGAGGCAAAGAGCCAATATTGTCATTTCCGCCGCACCTTATCCTATGGATATTGATTTATATCAGTCTCAAAAAGCCCTAGACAATGGTAAATTGGCGTTGGAAGATAATGGTATTCTTATTATCGTATCAAAATGTCGAATGGGTGTTGGTGAAGCTGCATTTTTAGATCTTTTGGGCTCAGCTGAATCTTACCAGGATGTTTTGCAATTACTGGATGAAGAATATAAACTTGGTTATCACAAAGCAGCAAAAATGGCACAAATCGGTATTAGAGCTCAAATGTGGGCCGTTACTGATTTAGATGAAAATATTATCAAAAAAGCGAAGTTAAAGCCATATTCTGATATCCAGACAGCAATAAACGATGCCATTCAAGTGATCAAAGCAAATGGTAAACAGCCAAGAATTGTGATAATGCCATCAGGAAGTCTTACCATTCCAAATCTTGACCTAAACAAGAAAAAAGATTAAAAAAAGTGTTTTTTAAAAGAGAGCCAGTATTTTTCTAACTTTGGTTTTGTTTTTGTATTTCGGTTTTTTATTGATATTCCGGCTGAAATGAAGTAGGAATGATTGATAACCCACTGATTTTCGACGCTTCAAGCGTAACGGGTGAGAGATAAGATTTTGCAAAGCCTCTAACTTCAGCTAAAGTATATTTTCTGGTAGTTGAGAGTAATTGTTTGCCCTCAATATCCAAAGAGTGGATATAATTAACAATACCCTCTGCTCCTTTGTACCGAGCAACTCCACAGAATGAACTAGCCATTGCAATACCATCAGCGCCTAAAATAATTGCTTTTA
>JBHLOP010000159.1:0-5195 GCA_048940375.1 Promethearchaeota archaeon
CATATCCCTTTCTTTTTTTAAGATTAGAAGGTGAATCTTATGGGTACTTTATCGATATTGCTAACAACAGGTCCGTATACGAGTCAGAATACGGACACCGTGATCGAAATTGCTAAAGCGGCAATTAAAAAAGGACACAAGGTGCTAGGAATATACTTATTCATGGACGGTGTTCTCAACACTAATAAGAATATAGACAGTTTATCAGATGAGGAAAGAAATATTGCAAGGCTTCTGGAGGAACTAACAGCAATGGGCATAAAATTCTTTTCTTGCCCGGTATGTTGTAGTTACCGGGGAATCAAAGATGAAAACCTATTGATTGAGGGATCGACATTCGATGGACTAGGCGGACTTAGTGAATTAGTACTAGACTCTGATAGATTTTTGGTTTTTAGCGGTTATTAATGTTTAATGAGGAAGAATAAATTGCCAGAAAGTGTAGTAATATTGTTTCGAAATGCCCCTTATGGCACTGTTTTCAATGCCGAAGGTTTAAGAGTTTGTACTGGACTGACGGCTTTAGATGTGGAAACTCATGCAGTATTTATGGACGATGCAGTTTTCACGTTGTTACAAGGACAAACACCTAAAGGGATTCATATGGGCGATTTAAGCAAAGGAATTGTTCCAATGATCGATTTTGAAGTGAATGTCTATGTAATCAAGGAATCACTAGAATTACGCGGTTTAACTGAAGATGACATCATTGAAAACGATGAAATCCAAGTCATCTCAAAAAAAGAATTAAGCAAACTCATCACAGAAGCAGACGTCACGTTTTCGATTTAGGATAAAAGGATAGATAGGTGGGAAGTAAGTAAGATGTCAAGTTTGTATGTCATAAGAAGATCACCGTTTATGTATTCGGATTTTGAACGCGCTTCTGAATTAGCATCTATGCAAAAAGAGGAAGGAAATGATGTAGGAATGGTTTTGATGCAAGATGCTGTTCTTATCACTAAGAAATCCGAGAAATCAAAAAAGTTAGATGAGATAATGGCTAATGGCATAAACATTTACGTTTTGGAGGCAGACTGCAAAGCTAGAGGCATCAGCGAGATGATTGTTGAAGGTGTTAAAAAAGTGGGATACGAAGAATTCATCGATTTATTAATGGAAGATTATGAGAAGACTGTCTCTTTCTGAGATCTGGCAATTGTAGTCAATAATTGAAAAGTGACTTCCACAGGAGTGGGCGGGATTTTGAATGAGTAACGAAAACATTTTGCTTTCACTTGATAATAGATTCGTAGGCAGTTATAAAATTCAAATTAAAGAGCTGTCTAAGGGACGTTTCGTTGAAGAAACTAATTTTAAAATCTATTTGAAGAACACAAATGGAAAATCATCAAGAAATCCTGTAATGTTTGGGAAGTATTTTAGTGGGAGGGGTCAATTCTATAGGCCCTGGGTCGAGGTATATTTTGTAAATACTATTGAATTTGAATCTCACAAAGAGACACTCTCTTATGATACGCTTGAACTGCTCTTTAAAGAGATTTCCAGCCTTATTCCTGCGGGTGGAAAGTTGATGATACCTTATATCGATCATGAAACTACTGATGCGGCTCTTCGTCATGGAGCTCCACCAGTGACCACCGAAATAGGCTATCTTATGTGGCGAGCAGGATGCACGTGGTTTAAAGACTGGTATTATTCAGAAGGTGCATGGGAAGGCGATGTGAAAATCCAAGGTAACAAGCCTTTTGATGAGGACCATCTGGAAAAAAATATGTATGATACTTATAAAGAGGTAAAAAACTTCTTAATAGCAAATAAAGCCGATGATGAAATCATGATTGACTGTAAGTATCGTGCCAAATTAATTTTAGAAGATATAAAAATACAAATGCCAGATATTTCTCTTTAAGATATACATGCTGGCTGTTTGAATAGGGTGTTTGATTTGACTTTTAAAATGACACCAAGAGCATCTGCTATCGAGTATGCTATCCGAGATTTAGTGGTTCTTGCAAAGGAGGAAGAACGTAAAGGGAAAAAAATCCTTTATTTAAACATAGGTGATCCCATAAAATGGGATTTTGTGCCTCCGAAGTCAATTCAAGAAGGATTAAAGAAATATGCTCAATCTGGAGAGTATGCTGATTCACAAGGAGTGTTAGAATTACGTGAAGAAATAGCTAAATGGGAAACTAAAAAGAAATCTCCGATAACGCCAGATAATGTTATAATAGGAAACGGTGTAAGCGAAGGAATTAGTTTTCTGTTTGGAGGGTTTATCAATAAAGGTGATGAAGTCCTTTTACCTAATCCTAGTTACCCTCCCTATATAGCATATTCCAATTTTTACCAAGCTAAACCCGTTTTATTTCGATGTGAAGAGGAAAATGACTGGCAACCTGACATAGAAGATATTAAAGAAAAGATTTCTTCTAAGACAAATTTACTTGTTCTGATTAATCCTAACAACCCGACTGGAGCCGTATATGAAAAAGAAACTCTAACAGCGATTCGAGATCTTGCTTCTGATCACAACTTGCTAGTGTTAAGCGATGAAACGTATGATAAAATAGTTTTTGACAGATCTATGACTGCCTTCGCAGAAGTGGCAGAAGATATGCCCTTCATTTCGATGAATAGTTTTAGTAAAGTTTTTCTGGTGCCAGGTTATCGAATTGGATACACCTGCTTTCATCATGATGGAGAATTAGATGACATCAAAGAAGCAATGCTTAAGCAAGCCCGAATTCGTCTCTGTTCAAATACACCGGCTCAAAAAGCCTGCGCATATGCCTTGACACAAAGTAAAGACTTTATTGGTGAAACAATTAATATATTAAGAGAACGCCGTGACTTCTGCTATAAGAGGCTAAATTCTATTGAAGGAATTTCTGTACGGAAGCCCGAGGGAGCGTTTTACATGTTCCCAAAAATTGAGAATAAGGATGACAAAGAGTGGGTTGTTGAATTATTACGACGAAAAGGAGTTTTAGTAGTCTATGGAAGTGGATTTGGCATGCCAGAACATTTTCGGATCGTTTTCCTTCCATCAATTGACATATTAGAAGAAGCACTTGATAAAATAGAAGAATATACGACGGAAAAGTGATTTACGACAATTAACAAATACAAGAACATTTGGTTCTGCAAAAATTTCTTTTTTTAAATTATTCCCAAATCCGCAAGGTTTATATTGTTAACTCTACATGATAATATTGATAACTCTACATATTTTATGGAGGTAAAATAATATGAGTATGAAAGACTGGGAAAAGGACATTAAAGAGTTAACCGTTCTTGGCAAAGAGTTTTTTGGAAAGACTCAAGTGCTTCTCACGAAAATTACAAAGGAATTAGAAAAAGAAGCAATGAACCGAGCAAATGAACTCAAGGATAACTTCGATAAATTTATGAAGATCCTACTTAAGGCAGAGGTCCCAAAAACTGCTGCCTAAGCCTTATTTTTTGTTTCTTACATTCTAAGAGGATTGAAAATGTCGGACGAAGATCTAAGAAATAAAGTAAAAGAGCTCTCTGTTAAGTGGAGAGAATGCAAGGAGCCTCACTACATCCAAGAGGCGATAATGATCGCAAAACGGATTAAAAATGGGCAAACTCAATCATTCTTAGAGATCTTACATGCGCTTGCGGGTACTAACTAAAACGCTCTAGAGAAATACCTTTTTTAATAGAAAACACTTTTCCTTCTTTTTTCAGAACTATGACTTATACGGAAATTCAAAAATAAAAAAAGAAGGGTGTTTGAAGAATAGCTAAATACTCTTCAAAAAGTCCTTGATATCGCTATACACCTTCTTTGAGTTCTTTTCTAATAGAATGTCGTGTCCATGTCCACCGTACACCTGTAAATCGTCATTTTCTCCACAACCAAGTGCGAGATACAGGTTCATGGCATCTTGAGTGGTGATGAGTGCATCTAGGCCAGCTTGGATAATCAAGACCGGCAGCTCAGCATTGATTTCAGCTGCTTTCTCGGTCACTTCAAAGTCTAGCACCTGAAGAAGAACGGTTGAACCAATGACTTCCTGTAAAATAATTTCAGACGCGTGTTCAAGCACCTTATCCTTTACCATGCCTTCCGCAAAGAAGAAGGGTTCAATAAGGGCAGGATCACAGGGAATCACAGGATAGTTTTCAGCAGCCTGACGAAATTGTGCTTCCAATTCAGGATCAATAGCTAATTCGCTGAATGGCGTGCCGAGTAACACCAACCCATCAAGTTCATCAGTTTCAGCGTATTCTGCGGCATAAAATATACTTGAAACGGCTCCAATGGAATGGCCGATCACATATATGTCTTCGTAACCTTTTGCGTGTATATCTTCGATAACAGCGTGAATATCAGCAGCAAAATCTTCGATTCGGATTTGGCTATACCATACATAGTCTGACTTGTATGATTTTCCACATCCGCGTAGATCCAACGCGTATGTGTCAAATTTATTTTTTGCAAGATATTCTTGAAGACTGTATTTTGAATTGTCATCCAAGTCATAAAAGGAATTTGTATGCCAACCTCCGTGAACCATTAATACGGCTCCCTTCGATTTACCTTTCTCTCTATAGACGTGCTTCACGTTAACATATACTGTGTCATCGACAGATACATCGTAGTTTTCTCTGACAACTGCTTTTGACTCAGCAACAACAGGACCAACGACAGTCATAGCAAGTAAAAATACAAGGAGTACACTAAGGACTATCGAGCTCTTTCTACAATTTTTCAGTTAAATCACCACATCTTACTGGGGATTTTTCTTGTAAACGTGTGAGCCATAGCAAGCCATACGGCTAGCTGTGTAAATCTTTCTAAAAAAACGCTATATAAACACCGCATATTCGTCTGACAGAGTGTACATTTCGCGTTCTGCACTGTCTCTGTAAACAGAAAGAATAGTTTCACTTACACGATACTCCCACTCTCATTTGATATATGAGCACACCATATATTCAATTGACAAAACTCTTTTAGTTGTGGATTGAAACTGAGGATTAAAGATGTCGAACGAAGATCTAATAACTAGGGTAAAAGAACTCTCAAACGAATGGAAAAAAACGAAGGAGCCTGGCTATATTCAAGAAGCAATAAGCACAGCTAAAAAAATTAAAGACGGGCAGGCCCAATCATTCTTAGTAATTCTACTTGCACTTGCGGGTGCTAAATGAAGTAATCTGGAGAAATCTATTTTTTAAAATACTTTCTTACTCTT
>JBHLOP010000160.1:0-5171 GCA_048940375.1 Promethearchaeota archaeon
ACTACATTAATCTTCTTTTGATCTAAAGGTTGCTTTTCAAGAATCTTAGATCCTAAACGTTTCTGTTTTTTTGTCCACAGGAACTCTGCTTCTTGAGCCAACAGGCAAATAAAAACAGTGCTAAATATGATGACATCCTCAGCGGGATATATATCAGCTGATCTACGATTGAAATAAACGAAAAAATCAGTGCCAAATTCCTCATCAGTGACGAGAAGACAGAAAATCTTTAAGTCTGGAAGAGGTTCAAAAGAAACTGTCCACTTTACGCTCTCATATGGTCTGAAATTCTCGGATATGCCCCCAAGTTTAGCTGCAAGGATTTTTACTTCATCGGATTTAATCCTCTTAAAAATATGCATACGCTTTTTACTATAGTTTAATATTCTATTTTGCCAACCTCTCCCAGCACCGAATTCTTTAGCTCCTAAGTCAATATAATCCGAGCCGCTCAAATATATTACCTCATAATGAACAGGATGATGTTTCTGGTAGTGGTTCTCCCATAAGTTTCCTTGTCTCTCTGATTACTATATTTAAATACAGCCACTTAAATGCATACACTACTTCAGGTATCCATTGCGCCAAATCTACATCGTACAAAATACGAGTTTTATTTCCCACTTCATAAGTAATGGGAAGTGTCGAAATTGGTGTGAATGTCAAACTCCATCCACTTGGCATTTCGTTAAATTCTCCACCTAACTTGCTGGCGACCTGTTTTGCAACTTCTGGTGTAATATTCTCTAATATTGCTAGCATTTGGTTTATATCTCGCTTTTCAATAATTTGTGTTCCTAATCGCCTATGTTTGTTTGTCCATAAAAATTCAGCTTCATGAGGAAATAAAGTGATATAGGCAAGACTAAAAATAAGAGCATCTTCTGCTGGGTATTTTACGGCATTCTGATTA
Source organism: Promethearchaeota archaeon (assembly GCA_048940375.1). GTDB lineage: Archaea > Asgardarchaeota > Sifarchaeia > Borrarchaeales > Borrarchaeaceae > Borrarchaeum. Next base: position 914 of record JBHLOP010000160.1, read on the forward strand.
TAGTAAACATAGAATTCGCTCCCAAACTCTTCATCAGAAACTAAGAGAAACAGAATTTTAAGTTCAGGGAGAGGTTGAAAGGATATTGTCCATTCTGTTTCGTATAGTTTAAAATCTTCAAATGATGCACCAAGTTTAGTGGCAAGCGTCTTGGCATCTTCAGCTGTTATCCTTTCAAAAATTTCCATCCGGTTTTTAGCTACGCCTAATACTTTAGGATGCCATCCGCACCCTTCGCCAAATTCGCGCAGCGTAATATACTCTGAACTACTCAACTTTTACGTCACCGTGTATATAATTTTTTGATATGATTTATTAAGGTGTTTGTTCGTGTATTTCTTAGTTAAACATAAGAGCGGAGGATACTTAGATGAAGAAACTGCTACGATCGCGTGCAGGAGCATCAGCAATACCTATTATCATCTTGATACTCGTTATTGCTGGCGTAGGTGCCGCGATTTGGGGTGGAGGTCTCTTTTATACTACCGAGATCGCCAGAATTCAAGCAGATCCGACTGGCTGGGACGGAAAAGACGTTTATATTAAAGGGAAAGTCACTGGTACTATCGACTTTTTTGGCTTCCATGGCTTCGCAATTGACGATGGCACAGATGCAATTTACGTTGACTGGTCAGGTGTCCTTCCATTAGTTGGAGACACGGTAATCGTACATGGAACTGTTCACAAACTTGTTACCATAGCATATATTGAAGCAACATCTGTCAGAAACGCTTGGTTCTAAGTTCTTTCACTTCCTCTTTTTTTATTTACTAGTGCAAATTATAACCAAACTGATTTTGTAGCGAAACAAACTCTCTTTTAAAAATTTAGGAGGTACAGGGAGGTTTAATTAATCTAAAGAAAATGAAAGAGCGATTACCCCGCTCCACCACCTCCGCCACCACCACCACCACCTCCACCGGCTCCACCACCTCCAGCACCTCCACTACTACTGGGCATAAGAGTAGATGAAATATCACTTACAAAAGAATCAAATGTAGTGGCAAAGGAGTCAAGCATTGCACCAACTTGCGGAACAGTGAAGTTTGAAAAGTCCGAATCTGGTCCATACGTGTGTCCGTACGCAGGATGATGATAGTACCACCAATATGGCCAGTACATTCTTCTCCTTCCTGTTCCCGGATAACGACGTCTTTTTACACATGATTTTATCCACTTTGAAACATTTAAGCCAGAAATGAAAAGCCACGGCAGATATTCGTCCAAGTATTTCATAGCTTCATAAGGTTCACGCATCTTTTTAATTCGGTTTGCTTCCCGTTTCACGTTTCTTAAAAAGATTTTGAATTCTTTATTTACCATTGCCCCGTGTTCCGTTCGATTAGCCATGAAATTTCCTATAATGACACCAATAAACCCACTCACAAGCACTAGCGTCCCAAACAAAGCGATCCCTACAGTTCTAAAAAAGAACAATGAGAACACGATGAAAAATCCTGCTGCCATAACAACACCCGCGATTTTTTGATAGGCTGCTTTAGTCGCACTATAAGTCGTGGGAAGCAATTGCTGAAGACGTAATTCTTGTTCTATTTCCTCAAGTGCGTCTGTAAATCTATCCGGCTTCATAGCTTCAATACGGATTTTTTTGTCGTATTCGTAGATGCTAACCGTTCGCAACACATGCCAATCAATCTTTGTTAAATCTTCAGGTAAATTCTTACGTCTAAGGGCATTATATCCTTCGTCTGTTAAGCGTAGATATGAATCTGATCCATATTGCCAAAGTTCCAGATAGCCTTTTTTAGCTAAATAGAAGATTGTAACAAGGATGCCTTTCATAGTAGCTCCTTCACTGCGAAGACTTTCCACAATAGCAGGATGAAGTTCTCTGGGAGGATTAAGCCCAATGGCATGTTTATTGACAACAACAGGGGGATCTCGTCCCCTGAAGAGATAAATTGCCGCATATATACCACTAAAAATAATAAAAAAGATGACTCCAATGAGCCAACCAGTTCTGTTGAGATACTGTCTCCATGAAAAAGGTTGCTCTACAGTTGATGGGAATCGTACTATGATCTCGTAGGATGTATTAGGTGGCAAATAAGAGTCGTAATACACATCTAAAACAGATTTTCCATCATTCTCTGAAATAAGAACCGTAGATTCTGAACGTATCTTTTCAGGTATCAGTATATCTTCCGTGTTGTATGTTTTTGGAAGAATCACCTGAATATGCACATTGTAGATTGGTACATCCCAATCGCTTCCAATTGCTTGCCAATCCAGTACATCATAATTTTCCTCATAACTCATTGCATTTGTAACAGTGTATGTGAGAGTAAACGTAAGTTCCACAGGCTGTGTGCCGACATAGACCCGCTCCCAATACCATGTGATTTCAATCTCATCAAAACCCTTAGCAACGTAAAATGTACCCGCTTGTAGGTCATCTTCATCAGAAACCTCTATATAGGCTTCACTACTGTCACCATAGACTTGTATGTTTTTAATCTCATCAAATCCACGGTACGGGATCGTACGATACGCAAAACCGAAATCACCACTTAGAAAACGGAATGTTATTTGTTCTGAGATGTCTAATGATGCATCTTGATTTACAGTAATTGTTGTTTCGTAGCCTGATAAATCGTATGTACCCGCCGCATAAACATTATTACTAATTGTTGCTGTAAGCAAGGGCACGAAAATAACAAAAAGAAATATCAACTTCAAAAGACTTTTTTTCTTCATTCTTATGCTCCCAATCTTAATTTCTGGAGGTTTACAGGCAAAAATCGGACATTAATTGCCGTAGTTTGCAGAAAATCAATTATAACACTCAAAAATATTATTTAAATCTTTGCTCGCATTGTTTCGCTTATTAAGCGTCTAGATATCATCTTTATATTCCATAAATTACTATGAAGCAATCAGTTTCATAATTAACTTAATTCAAAACTAGTATAGTTCATTCTAAAAATGATTTAAAACAAGGAGGCATTAATTAAAATGGATGAAGCAACAATCGAAATGCTTGCTAATGAAGTTCTCAACGCAGAAGATACGCAGGAACCCTTAAAATTGTTTACTGAGAGGTTTCCAGATATAACTATTAAGGACTCGTATCAGATCCACCTTAGAGTTGTTGAAAAGAAAAAAGCCCGTGGAGAACGTATCATTGGAAAGAAGATTGGACTTACCTCAAAGGCTATGCAAGAATTACTCGGAATCGACGAACCCGACTATGGATTCATTATGTCCAGCAATATTGCTGGTGAAGGAACTATTTCCATGTCGGAGTTGATAGAACCGAAGGCAGAACCTGAAGTTGCTTTCGTATTGATGGATGATTTAGAAGGTCCTGGTGTAACTGCTGCACATGTATTGGCTGCCACAGCTGGTGTATTGCCTAGTATCGAAATAATTGATAGCCGATTTGCGGGCTGGGGAATCAAAATACAAGACTCTATCGCGGATGGAGCAAGTATCGGACGTGTAATTTTTGGTGCTGGTGGTCTTACTGATGTATCGACACCAGGTCTCGATTTGAGATATCTTGGTCTTGTTCTTGAAAAGAACGGTGAAGTTGTGGAAACTGCTGCTGGAGCAGCTGTCTTAGGGAATCCTGCGGAATCTGTTGCATGGTTAGCCAACAAACTCTCAGAATATGGTATCATTCTTAAAGCAGGTGAAGTAGTGATATCAGGATCTTTAACGAAGGCTTTACCTGTTCAGGCTGGAGATCATGTTAGAGCAACATTTGGTCAACTTGGATCAGTAAGCATAAAATTCGTGGAGTAGTAACTCAGCTTGGAATAAAAATGAACAATGATGCTTTAGAAAGTGCGTCAGAACTATCGTATGTTGATGCACACTGCCATATCGGGCATGATATCGATGGTACTCGACAAACAGCCGAAATGTTACTTGAAAAAATGGATCAGTGTGGTATTGACCACGCTATTATTTTTCCTTTTAATGAGCAGCAGGATCAGGAGCACTGTTTCAGAAGAGCAAATACGTTAATTGCTAATTTAATGAACGACCACTCCGAACGGTTCACAGGATTTTGTAGACTTGATCCACACAGCCTATTAGCTATCACTGAGTTGAAGCGTTGTGTGACTAATCTAGGCTTAAAAGGCATAAAACTACATCCACGCGCTCAAAATATTGAAATTGATGCTCCATACATGATTCCTATATTCAAACTCGCAGAAGACTATAATATACCGATTCTTATGCATACTTCAGGAGTTGTAAGAGGCATAGATCCAGTAAAAACTCTAAA
>JBHLOP010000161.1:0-5169 GCA_048940375.1 Promethearchaeota archaeon
TTCTCCTAGTTAGTCTTCGTCCTTCTTCTTTTTACGAAATTTCACAACTTCCCCTAGTGTTGTAAAATCTTTTCCCTTCGTTTTGGGTGGTGCATATTCTTCTTTTTCAATAGATTTGTGGATTTTGATGTTCAGGATTGACTCCAACTTCATAATGGATTTTGGATCGGTGGGTTTCGTTTTTCCTATCTCAAATTTTTGAATCACAGATCCCTTTACGTTTAATTCTTGTCCAAGTTCTTCTTGAGTCAACTCCATTTTTTCACGGGCTTTTCGAATAATTGTTGAGTAATCCTTTACGATTTCATAGCGACTGAAGAACTTTTCTGGAGAAGGAATCGACACTTTCTTTCTCTTGCTTTTAGGAGCGCGTGTACGCGTAGTAGTTCTTCTTTTTCGTCGTACAGGGATTACAGAAGTTTCTGAAGTGACTGGAGGAGATCTTTTAGTTGCTTCGCCGAAACGCGCGCAACTAGTGCAAACTATCATTTTTGTACCTTCAATCAATCTTTCATTCCCTCTACCCTCAATTACACTTCCACATATCTCGCAATATCTTACTACACTTCTTTTGGGCAAATTTATCTCCTCGAATTTATACAGTAGACATTCCAAGAATAAGAGCACAGTGAGAATTTCGTGAAATATAATCTTTCTTATAAGAATAAACCTTTGTCTTCGAGAAAAGTGCTTTAGTTTTCCTTTATGAATAGAAATATAAAAACACATTTATTCGTTACTGCGTTCAATAAGATTAATGAGTGAACTGAGGGAACTTAATGAACGAAGGTACAGAATCACCAAACGACAGAGAAGAATTTGCAAGTGATGTGATAAGAACACTTGAAAACAGAATTCGTATGATAGAGACAGAAAGAGAGATACTTAAGGCTGACAAAATTAAACTAGAGCACGAACTTGAGGAACTAGTCTCGAAACTGGAAAGAAAGACGGGAATGATGAAACACTTTGAGCAAAGGATACGTTCGCTTGAGACCGAAAAACAAATTCTCAAAACTGATAAGACAAAACTGGAACGCGAACTTCAAACATTGCACACTGAACTTGAGCAATTACGCGCACCACCATTACTTGCAGGTAGTATTATAGATGTCTTACAAGACAATCGTGTCATTGTAAAAAGTACTACAGGTCCTCATTTTGTAGTTCAAGTATCGCCTTCTCTTCCAAAAGAAACAGTTGTTGTAGGAGCACGTGTTGCCCTTAATCAACGTTCAATGTCAATAGTTGAAATCTTACCTCCGGTCATGGATCCTATGGTTCGCGGCATGGAAGTAGAAGACTCACCACAAGTGACTTATCAAGACATAGGGGGACTTTCTGACCAAATAAAAGAAATACGTGAGATTGTCGAGTTACCCTTGTTAAGACCAGAACTTTTTGAACAAGTGGGCATTGAGCCACCTAAGGGGCTTCTCCTTTACGGACCACCAGGAACTGGTAAAACATTACTTGCTCGTGCTGTTGCTCACGAGACTTCAGCGAAATTTATTCGTGTTATTGGATCTGAATTAGTCCAGAAGTATATTGGGGAAGGAGCGCGATTAGTGCGTGAAATATTCACTTTCGCACGAGAAAAATCACCAAGTATTGTTTTCATTGATGAACTTGACGCTATTGGTGGAAAGAGACTGGAAATCGCTACAAGCGGTGACAGAGAAGTACAAAGGACACTTATGCAATTATTAAGTGCTATGGATGGATTTGATCCTCGGGGGGATGTTAAACTTGTTGCTGCAACCAATCGTCCAGATATACTCGATCCGGCACTTCTTCGACCTGGTCGCTTTGATCGGATTATTGAGGTTCCTTTGCCAGATAAAGAAGCTGGGCGCGTGATTTACAAGATCCACTCCAAAAAAATGAAATTAAGTCCCGAAATAGATTTTGATCGTTTGATGAAATCAAGTGAAGGAGCTAGTGGCGCAGATATAAAAAACATCTGCACGGAAGCAGGAATGTTTGCGATTCGTCGAATATTTGCAAGTTCTGGTGAGGATGATACATCAATTCTAGTTACAGTAGAAGATTTCGATAATGCTATCGAAAAAGTATTAGGAAAAAGCAGAGCGGATGACAGAAAAGCACAGTTCTACGCTTAGTTGGCTGTATAATTCTATAATATTTTTTAACCCATTTCTTTTGCTGAATTGACTATTTCTAAATCGAAGCTCTTTATTGTTTATTTTTAGGACTAATTACTGCTTTTTTGCGAAGTATTTTAATTTCTTGCTTTGAATAATTAAGAGACCTTAAAAGCTCTTCGGTATGCTCTCCATATCTTGGCGCTCTAGTTCTTATACCACCAGGAGTTTCTGAAAGTTTAAAAGGCATACCTATGTACTTAATGTTGCCAAAGCGCTCATCTTTAATATCTAAAATCATCTCACGTGCTTGAACTTGGGGATCATCTATTATTTCATTTAATTCATAGACTGGTGAAATACAAATATCAGTTTGTTTCGATGTTTCAAACCATTCTTCCCTTGTCTTGGTCAATATAACAGTCTTCAGACGTTCAATAATTTCTTTTTTCTGCTTACCAGTTGGCTGTTGGAGATCAATTAAATCTTCTCGTTTGATTGTGGTACAAAGGTTTCTCCAAAACTTTTTCTCTAATGCTCCAACAGCTACGAATTTATTATCCTTGGTCTTATAGATTCCATAGCCAGGGCGCCCACCCGTAAGCAAGTCATCTCCTCTTATGGGAATTTCTTTTGTAGCCCAGTAACGAGGAAATGCAAACGCTAGCCAGGTCATCGCTCCATCAAGCATTGAAACGTCAATGTATTGCCCTCGACCTGTTTTTTTACGTGCGATAATACTCATTAAAATTGCTAAAGCCGCATTTAAGGCTCCAGCACCAATATCTGCCACTTGCACACCCATTAATTTTGGATGGTCCGGTTCTCCTGTTAAACTTCCGACCCCAGCAACCCCTAGATAATTCACATCGTGACCTGGCAGGTCTTTGTATGGTCCGTTTTGACCATATCCTGACAATGAGCAGTAAATAATCTGGGGATTAATTTTACTGATTGTATCATAATCTATATGAAGTTTTTTTACAACTCCTGGTCTAAAACTCTCAAAAACCACGTCAGATTTCTCGGCTAATTTGTAGAAGATCTTTTGTCCTTCTGGATCCTTTAAATTAAGAATAATCGATTTCTTATTTCGATTTAATGAAAGGAATGAAGCACTCTCTTTATTTGCACCCTTAGTGTAAAAAGGTGGCCATTTGCGCAAATAATCTCCCTGAATCGGATCCTCAACTTTTATTACCTCAGCTCCAAAATCAGCCAATAACATGGTACAGAATGGCCCCGGTAAGAGCCGGGATAAATCAAGGACTCTGATTCCTTCTAAAGGTAGTGTCATGAAATTACATTGAATGGAGTTCATTATAAAGGCTTAAGATATGTTGATACTCTTCCATGAACAATATTTGGGGCATATGTCTTTACGAGCCTGGTTTTTTGGTCCTTTATTTCGAAGCCAAGCGCCTCACTTGCCATTCTTATCTTTTTCATAGGTATGTCGGGGAATTCAAGGCGAGGTAGTGCTTCATGATAATGTATCCAGCCGCCTTCTGATTTTAGTGCTTTGATAGCCTTTTGGAGATATTTATGGGTTTCAAATAAATACCCTAGAATGACATGATCAGCAACTTTCTCAGGCGCTACTTCTCTGCAATCACCCTGCAGGGGGATAATTCGCTTCTCAAGTTTGTTTAGACGGATATTTTCGCATAAGTAAGAGTAAGCGATTTCATTAAGTTCTATCGCGTAGACTTTTCTGCAAACCTTCCCTAGAGGAATCGAAAACTGTCCTATACAAGCAAAAAAATCTACGACTACATCATTCTCTTGCACAAATCTCGGTAATCGTTGGCGTTCTTCAGTGTTTCCAGGAGAAAACATTATTTTTGTTGGATCAAGTTTGAAAATACAGCCAGCCTCTTTGTGGATGGTTTCAGTGGTATTTCCGTATACAATTTCATATTGAGGTATTCGGAAATCGCCAGATATCGCCCCAATCTGCATGATCGCGGTTCTTACAGGTCTATGATCCACATCTAATAAAAATTTCCCAATCATTTCTTTCCATGGATCTAACTTGGGATGAAGCTGAAAAAGAAGCACATGCCCCAAAATAAACCATTTTTTAGGCAAGTATTGAAGTAGTTCTTCAGGGATAGTGTCTCTACATTTTTGATGAAGTAATTTAACACTTGCCATGTGATCTTTACGCACCTCGTGTTATCATAATGATTGAGTTTTCAAAGCAAGTATAGCTTTAGCTAAATCACCACCCGCATCTACAAGTGCAGCACGTGCTGTTTCGGCATCGACTCCTGCTTGCTGGGCTACTAAGTGAACATCCTCTTCTGGAATCACTGTTGCTGCCTCTTCGTCTACTTCACCAGAAAGTGGTCTTTCTTCAGCACTCTGCCCTACTACTTGCCAGAGTTTTTGTCCCGCTTGTGTCATGACAGTGACTTGAGGTTCTTTTATTACTAATTCTTTCTCTAAAGTCCGTATGATGACTTCTTGTACATCTTCTATTTCTTTTAGGCCCATTTGTTTCATCATACGTCTCATTTGTCTAGGAGACATCTTTTTTCCTTTTTTGACCATATAATCACCACGAAAGAATCATTTCCTTAACTATCAATCATTTAAGTATTCATAAATATAACCTTACAATTATTTCTAAAATTGCGAAAAACTTATTCTCAATATACTTATCGGATGCCTAGTCGTCATTGGGCATGCCACAGATAATACATTATGTCGTTTCATCTACGCCTCTTCTTACTTTCACAGCTATCCCTTTCTGAAAGGCAAGTATTTCTTCTCCGGACAATACGTTTTTTCCAACGGCAAGAAGCGTATTAGACTTGTCTACTACAATTATCTCAGACTTGGGACGTATTTCTGGACTCGCATCAATAACATGCTTAGCAAATACGTTTCTACCTCTTTTAATAAACGGAATAGACTCATCATTTACTTGAACCTTGAATCGGATTTCTCCTCTTGTTTTTTCAAGAATTTGTTGCGCTCCGGTTATGGTCAAAGCAAAAAGTCCATCTTTAGGGCGTAGTGTTGCAAGCAGTTCATCATTTAAGTAAACATGACGAAT
>JBHLOP010000162.1:0-5168 GCA_048940375.1 Promethearchaeota archaeon
GGGACGAGCGCTCTTTATTTCCAGAATTTCTACCTCAAAAACTTCCTAGACGTGAAGAAGAAATTTCTCGTCTAGCAACAGATTTTCGTCCACTTATTCAAAAAAAGGGATCTTTTGCTATTAATATAGCTATTACTGGATCTGCTGGAGTTGGAAAGACTGCTGTTGCAAGATACTGTGGAACACATATCGAAAACGCTGCTAAGAAAAAGAATATAGCGATTAAATTCATTTTATATAATGCGCATACCTTTAGGACAAAAACCTCAATCTTAAGAAATCTTTTAACGGATCATTTCAATGTTACAGCTAGAGGCTTTTCTGATGAGGAAATTCTGGGTATGTTAGTAAAACGACTTGAAAAGGATGACATGCGTTTAATAATTGCTCTTGATGAAGCAAATCTTTTAGGTAGTGATGAAATTCTGTCAATAATTCATGCTAGTGAAGTTTTTGGGATAGAACGTAGCCGAATCTCCACAATAATAATCTGCAGACGGACAGAATGGCGGGCTATACTTAATGCCCCTCTTTCTGGACATATTCACGATCAAATTAATATTCCTGGTTATACAAAAGATGAGTTATTCGATATCTTGAGTTATCGTGCACAATTAGCATTTAATTCTGGAGTTATTTCTGAGGATATTATCTCCATGGTAGCAGAAATTGCTAGTCAAACACAGAACGCGCGTCATGGAATAGAGATGTTACTAAGAGCGGGAAAAATGGCTGACTACGAACATATTAATGAGATAAGCGCAGAACTTATTCGAAAGGCGAAAGTAGGAGTGTATCCTGAACTACGTCCCGATGTTTTGGACGATTTGAATGATCACGAACTTTTGGCAGCACTTGGTTTAGCAAGGCGATTGAAGCATCATGGAATAACTGCAACTACTATTAATGAAGCTTACAAATATTACCAGATCGCATGCGAAGAACGCGAGGGAATTAAAGCTCAATCGATGTCTGCATTTCGAAAATACGTAAACCGTCTTGATTCGGTAGGCATAATTGGAATGGCCGTAGGACCGCTTGGCAGAGGGAGACGTGGTCGAAGAGCGCGCATTACATTATATGATCTTCCAGCAACAGTTTTAGAAGAGCGTGTATTAAAGATATTCGAGTTGCATAACAAAAAATGAACACACAGCAGGCCCTTCTGCATTCAAAGAGTAATTTATATATCAAGACCTACAAAATCATCGCTAGTTAAATCAAACTTGATAGCCAAAAATGCAATAACTTGAAGGTTTTCCTCAGAAATAGTAATCATTATATCATATTAGAATGGAGCAAAAACCTATGAAACAACTACAGACTGGGATACCAGGCCTAGATGAAATACTAGACGGCGGAATCCCTGAAAAAAAAGTAATTATGCTCACTGGTTATGCTGGTACTGGCAAGACAATTTTTAGTACACAGTTTTTAATTGGCGGTATAAAAAGCCAAGAAACTGCCGTATATGTTACTTTCGAGGAAACTGCCCAAGAGATAATTGATAATACAATGAAATTTGGATGGAATCTAGAATCATTAATTGAGGAAAAGAAACTTGTTTTTGTAGAGGTGTTTGCCAGCGAAGAATCGGTAAGGATAGTCAGAGAAGTTGACGATTTGACACCACTTATCGAGCGCATTAAACTTGCAATAAAAAGAAACAAAGCAAAGCGAGTTGTTTTAGATTCCATTACGGCACTTTTAATGGCTTTGAAAAGTAAAGATGTTGTACGCCGAGAATTACATCGTTTATGTGCGATTCTAAAGAATATGGGATGTACCATTTTAATGATTTCTGAAGTGCCCGAAGTATCGTTTGAAAATGCCTCTACTGTGCTTAGTCGATATGGTGTTGAAGAATTTGTTGCAGATGGGCTTATTACGTTGTACTTTAGGCCTGAAGGAATGACACGTGAACGATATATAGAGATTAGAAAAATGCGAGGCGTGCATCATAAAATTGGCGTATATCCCTTTGAAATTACAAATCATGGTATTGAAATAAAACCACGTGCGTAGGGGGGAAAAACCTGTCACAATCAAGGGATGATGTAGATCGAATAGCATCTGGAATTGAAGGATTAGATGATTTAATTAAAGGAGGCTTTCCTAAAGGAAGTTTTATCAGCGTTTGGGGCTTTGATGGCTATGCAGAGTCGATTTTCTCCAAACAATTCTGCTTCAAAGGACTTGAAAACAACGAAAAAGTTTTGTACGTGGCTACAACTGAGACAGAATATGTGTTTCGAAAGCAAATGGAAGTATATGGTTGGGATACATCTAATATATCCACTTCTGTCGACTTTCTTGAAATTCCTGAAACCGTTTTAACTGATCTTAATGCTGCCAGTAGACTAATTTATGATAGAGTTGAGCATTTAAAAGGAGTTGATAGATGCTGCATAGTTATGACGCCACTTGTACATCTTAGTCCACCTGCTCATACGTTAGGAGCGACAAAAATATGGCGTGATCGCTTCTGGAGATCACGTTCTGTTGGTATCGCAGTATATACAAGAGGTGGTATTCCTACACCACTGGAAGTGTCGATTCGAGCGAGTTTTGATGGTGTTATAGACTTTTTACCCTCTGAAAAAGAAGAATATGATGGATATTTGCGTATTTCTAAACTACATCGAACAAAAACTCCCACGGAATATATTCCGTTTATTCTTGAACCAAATATTGGTATCGTCTTAAAGAAAAATGATTGATTTTTGCGAATGCCTCTTGAAAGATTGAGTATAACTGGGTTTTTTAGACGTTTTTTTTACATTTTTAATGTATTTTAAGGAAGCTAAATTATTGCATAAGTTTAAGATTGAGAAAATTATATGAGCAAAATCACACGAACAGATACCAAATAGAGTATCAAGTAAAACTATTCAAGGCTACAATGGATCCATCATGTTGGAGGACACAAAAAAATGCCAAAACAATCTGTCTGGGAATATCTACGTACTAAAACAGAAGAACACTCTGCTATACATCTTACACTCATTGATCCTGATCCCTTAAGTGGAACTACTTCAAAAGTAGCTGGAGAGATAGCCAAAATTGCTGTTGAAGTTGGAACTGATGGAATTATGGTAGGAGGGTCAACAGCTTTTGGTATTCTAGACGAAACTGTAAAAGAAATAAAACGACAAGTAAATGTACCAGTGATCTTATTCCCTGGAAATATCACGGGTTTAAGCAAATTTGCAGATGCGGTATTTTTTATGAGTTTAATGAATTCTCGAAGTCCTTATTGGATCTCGGGAGCACAAGCAATGAGCGCGCCAATTCTAAGAAGATGGGATCTAGAGGCAATATCAATGGCTTATTTACTTATTGAACCCGGTGCAACAGCTGGATTCGTTGGAGATGCGAATTTAATCCCGAGAGAAAAACCTAAAATTGCCGCAGCATATGCACTGGCATCCCAATACCTAGGATTTAAACTGGTTTATCTTGAAGCAGGATCAGGCGCCAATGCAGCGGTGCCACCGAAGCTGATCAAAGCAGTTTCACAAACAATTGATATTCCATTAATTGTCGGTGGTGGCTTAAATTCAGTAGACGCGGTTGTTAACTGTGTTAAAGCAGGAGCTAATATAGTTGTGCAAGGCACATTTGTCGAAAAAACTGTCCCGATTGACAGTGGAAAAGCCCTTTCCGAAATAATCCAGGCAATTAAGAAGATACAAAGATAACCGGATCTACTTTCTTGAAATAAATAGTTTTGCAACTAAATCTTATTTTTGATTTCTATGGGGCTAAGTGTTGATGAATTATGATGTAATCATTGTTGGTGGAGGTTTTGCTGGATTAGCTACTGCAATAACTGCATCAAGGAACAATTTAAATTGTTTAGTAATTGAAAAAGAGAAAGAACTTGGTTATCCTGTTCATACAAGTGGAGGTTCCTGGTATAGTGAGATGCTCCATCTGGGGCTGGATAAAAACCTTTTACATCCAATAAATTCCATTACTTTTCACTCACCGTCAGGAGAAACGGTCTCAGCTAGTTTTAAAGATCAAACTCCTCCTGCCTGTATAATAGATGTAAGAGGGACAATTCAGTTTTTAGCAATGAAGGCTGCACAAGAAGGTGCGCATATCCTTCCCAATACTAAAGCACTTTCACCAATCTTGGAAAACGGTGAGATTATTGGTGTTAATACTAAATCTGGTTCAGAAACTAAGAAATTCTTCTCAAAGGTTGTTGTAGATGCCTCTGGTAGTTTATCACTTATTACACGTCGATTAGGATTAAAAGAAGGCAAATGGCAAAGATATGGTATCGGCGCAGAATATGAAGTATATGTTCTTAAACTTCCTGATGAAAACCATGTGGATTTTATTTTAGGTGAAAAATATGCACCTGCAGGTTATGCTTGGGTTTTCCCAACAGCTAAAAACCGTGCTAGAGTTGGTGTTGGCATTATAAGACCTGATAGTAAAGAAAATCCATTCAATTATTTAGAAATCATAATGCAAAGTCATCCAAATATTTCCAAATATCTAAAAGGTGCGGTGCCCATTGAATATCACCATGGAATTTTCCCTTGTGAGGGGACACTTCCGAAAACGGTATCGAATAGATTTATCAGCGTTGGAGATGCTGCAGGTCAAGGGAGTCCATTAGTTGGCGAAGGAATCCGATATGCAATACAATTTGGGTATTTAGCTGGAGAAATCGCAGCCAATGCAATAGCAGCGGATGATGTATCAGAAGACTATCTTATGCAATTCTATGAAGAAAAATGGAAAGAGCAAATAGAAACAAACTTTAAGATAGCCTTAGAAATACAAAAAAGGCTTGCGAGATATTCTGATGACGAGTGGGAACGAAAAATATCAATGCTGAAAGCACTGGATTTTGATAAACTTGTAGTTTTTTTGAATAAATTAAAAGGAGAAATTTAATGAGATTAATTTCTATATACTTGCATAAATCTTTATACCGCAGTATCCACATTCAATAACATTGTCAGGGTTTGGTGATATTTCAATCCCTTTCCCACACTGAGGGCACTTCGGCAAAGTTTCAAGTGCACTTGGAGGAAGAATTAATTTATTGAACCAGTCCACTGCTCCAGTCCACTCTCCTTTTTCCCAAAGTTCTAAGATTATCTCTTTGCATTTTTTAATAGTAGATATTTCAAAACGCTCGCAGA
>JBHLOP010000010.1:0-22216 GCA_048940375.1 Promethearchaeota archaeon
TCATAGTGGGTTGATCGGTGTAAAATTGTGATGGCAGAGTTATGATCTCTGGCTACATCAAGTCCACAGTAAGGACAGTTGTGGATTCGGGTTGCTAGTGTTTTCGGCACCAGCTTCCCACACTTACTACACAACTGTGTGGTATTATAGGCACTCACATATTCTACCATCGTACCAGCTTCCTCCGCTTTGTACTCGGTAAAACGCATGAGTTGCCCCCATCCCGCATCACTAATCGACTTGGCTATATAATGGTTCTTCACCAAATTGGCAATTGTAAGCTGCTCATACACGATGAGGTCATAAGTATCAACCAGTTTCCTACTGAGTTTGTGATGAAAGTCCTTTCGCTGATTCCGTATCTTCCGGTGTATCTGTGCCACTTTCATGTTCTGTTTGTAACGATTATGTGAACCTTTCTGCTTCCTCGCTTGCCTTCGCTGAACTTTGGCTAATTGTTTCTCTGAATTTCTCAACCAGCGTGGATTGCCTATGGTGTCACCATTATTTAACGTAAGTAAACTCTTAAGCCCTACATCCACCCCTATCACGCTCTTTATGGCTCTTTGCTGAGAGTTGGGAGCGGGATCAGGCAGTTCTAATGTAATACATGCATACCAGTGGTCGACATCGTGTGTAATGGTACAGGTCTTGATAACGCCTTCAGTTGGTATCGGACGGTGTAGCTTGATGCTAATATCTCCGATTTTCGAGAGCCGGAGTTTCTTCTTTTGATAATCGAGGGCGAACCCACTTTGCGGGTAAGTGAATGAATCATACCTGTATTTGCCTTTAAAACGTGGGTAACCGGCCTTTTCCCCGTTCTTAAGACGCCGAAAAAAGTTAGTGAAGGTTTTATCTAGTCGTCTCAGCACATCTTGAAGTACCTGAGAATGCACCATCTTCAAAAACGGGTTGGTCTTTTTTGCCGCTTTCAATTGGCTAGCTTGCTCATAATAGTTGACTGCTTGCTGTTTCGTGTGCCAGGCTTCTTTTCGCACTGCTAGTGCATTATTATACAATTTACGACAGGTGGTCAACCATTGAGTGAAAGTAGTTGTCTGTTGTGTAGTTGGATACAAACGAAATTTGTACGTCCGTTTCATCACACATCCCCCTATGTTCCCCTGCGCTTCATGTCACGAGAGTTACTATCCACAAAAAGCTATTTAAAGCTAGGGGACACTAAGGTGAAAGTGAAAAAGTAAAACACGCAATTTATCACCTGAACAAAGTTGCTGGGTCTTTTTTCGAAGAAATTATAAAAACTCCAACTATAATAAGGAGATTTTCGATGTCCACCCCGATGATAAAGCAATGGAAGAAGTTCAAGGAACAATATCCCGAAGACACAATCCTATTTTTTCAAGCTGGAGACTTCTATGAACTGTATTACCAAGATGCGAAGTTAGGACATAAGGAATTGAATATCACTCTCACAGCCAAAAAAACAAAAAATGAAAAAATCCCGATGGCTGGTGTTCCGCTACATGCTGTCGAAAAATATATTTTACAACTTGTCAGAAAGGGCTACAAAATTGCTATATGCGACCAAGTAGAAGACGCTCAGGCATCGAAAGGAATAGTAAAAAGAGATGTCGTTCAGGTAATCACTCCTGGAACAATATTTGGAGATCAGCTTCTGGATGGGAAAATTAACAACTATTTAGTATCACTTGCACGAAAAGGTTCGGATATCGGACTGGCAATGGTAGATATTTCAACAGGAGAGTTTTTAGTTACCGAATTTACAGGAACAGATGCCCTTGAAGAACTTAAGGATGAAATAACCCGATTAAATCCCGCCGAAATTCTGATACCAGAAAATTTACTTGATGATACCGATTTGATCTTAATAATAAGTCACGATCAATCTAGAGTTCTAACACCAATAGATAGCTATTATACAAGTTATGAAGAAACATACAAGTTGTTAACTTCTCATTTCGGCACATTAAGTCTTGATGGGTTTGGAATTGAGTCATTTAAATTGGGAATTTGTGCAGCAGGAATGATAATACATTATCTAAGAGAAACACAGAAAAGCAACGAGCTGTACAATATCACCAAAATCGTTCCTTATTCGTTAAAAGAATATATGATGTTAGATGATCAAACTCTTCGCAGTCTAGAAATTTTCAAGAATTTAAGAGATGGTACGTCACAGTTCACTCTACTTGAGATTTTGGATCGAACTCAAACACCTATGGGCAGTCGTCTGCTTAAAAAATGGTTAAGACATCCATTAAATGATATAGAGAAAATTCAAGAAAGATTAGATGCTGTAGAAGTTTTTGTAACCAATACACTCTTACTTGCTAATCTAAGGGACATTCTTACGAATATTAGTGACATTGAGCGAATAATTAGTAAAGTTGGCTTGGGAAAAGCTAATGGTAGAGATCTCCTAGCTCTAAAGGATTCTTTGTTACATATTCCTGAATTAAAAGGTATACTAAACACAGATTCCAAACTAATTTTATCATTAAAAGACCATCTTTATGATCTATCAGGTTTAATTCAACTAATTGAGCGATCCATTAAAGAAGAATGCCCTCCGTCAGTTCGTGAGGGTAATATAATCAAACATGGCTTTAATAAAAGTCTTGATGAACTTCAAAGCGTCCTTTCCGAAGGAACAGATTGGATTCTTAATTATGAGAAGGAAGAAAGACGCCGAACAAGATTTGATAAACTCAAAGTAGGTTTTAATAACGTTTTTGGCTATTATATTGAAATAACACAAGCGGCTCTTCGAAAAGGGAAAGTTCCGGAAGACTATATCCGTAAACAAACATTAGTGAATTCAGAACGATTCATAACGCCAGAACTAAAACAGTGGGAGGATAAAATTTTAGGTGCTGACGAAAAAATCAAAAACCTCGAATATGAAATCTTTTGTGAGATTAGACAGGAAACAGCTAAACAGATTGATAAAATTCAAGAGAACGCACAAAGTATTGCTATTTTAGATGTCATATCTACTTTTGCTGAAATCGCATCACAGAACCAATATATCAAACCAAATATTCTGGATAGTGACGATATTAACATAGAAGGCGGAAGACATCCAGTTGTAGAAAAGGTACTTGGCGAAGAAAACTTTATTCCAAATGATACGCATTTAGATTCGCATGAAAACCAAATAATGATTATAACAGGCCCTAATATGGCTGGAAAATCAACTTATCTTCGACAAGTTGCTCTAATTGTACTTATGGCACATATTGGATGCTATGTTCCAGCTAATAATCTAGCAAAAATTGGCTTATGTGATCGTATTTTCACAAGAGTAGGAGCATGGGACTTTATAGCTATGGAATTAAGCACATTTATGGTTGAAATGGTTGAAGTAGCCAATATTCTCAATAATGCGACATCAAAAAGCTTGATTATACTTGATGAAGTTGGTCGTGGCACGTCGACTTATGATGGCATGGCATTAGCTTGGGCAATAACAGAATTTTTGCATCAAAATTCGCATTCTGCCGGTAAAACGCTATTTGCAACGCATTATCATCAACTAAATCAATTAGCTAGATATTATCCTCGCATAAAGAATTATCAGTTTGCGGTAAAAAGAAAAGGGCAGGAAATTTTGTTTTTGCATAAAATTTTACCAGGAGGGACTGATCGGAGTTATGGGGTCGAAGTTGCACGGTTGGCAGGACTTCCACAAACTGTAGTTGATCGTGCGAGGGAAATACTTCAAATTTTCGAAGAAGCGGAAACGCCGCAGGTTCTAGAATCTAAAAAACTCCCTACTAGCAAACCGCAATTAACGCAGCTAACACTTTTTGATGTTAGTAAAATAAACTCTAATAAAAGTGAAAGGCTAGATCCAATGCAAGAACTATCTCCAGAACATATTCTGGGGGATAAAATAATCAATGAACTTAAAATGATAGACCTGGATAATATTACGCCTTTGAATGCCCTGAATAAACTCCATGAATTAAAAAAGAAACTAAATGAAGAAGATAAGAAATAACTACATAGAGTGATGTCTCATTGAGCCAGATTGTCGTTTTATCGGAAGAAACTATCAATAAGATATCCGCTGGAGAAGTAATTGAACGACCCGCCGCAGTCGTCAAAGAATTAGTCGAAAATGCGATTGATGCGGGAGCAACAAAAATCATTGTAAAAATCCAAGAAGGAGGAAAAAAATCAATTTATGTTTCAGATAATGGAGTTGGAATGTTACGAGAGGACGCTGAGTTAGCTCTCCTTCGATATACAACCTCAAAAATAAGAAACGCTAAAGATTTGACGAATATTTCTACATTAGGCTTTAGGGGCGAAGCTTTAGCAAGTATATGCGCTGTTTCACGACTTGAATTAGTTACAAGGACTAAAAATCAAACTACAGGAATAAAAATAATTGCAGAAGGTGGAATAGTTAAAGAGAAATCAGAAGTTGCGTCTCCAATTGGAACGATGATCTTTGTTCGTGATCTCTTCTACAACACACCAGCTCGAAAAAAATTCTTAAAAATTGCCCCGACAGAGTTCAACCATATTTTTAACGTTATACGATATAATGCTTTGAGTTTTCATGAAATCTATTTTCAACTCACTCATAACGAGCGGGAGGTTCTTACGACACCAAGTAATACGCTCTTAGGCAGAATAATTGATATCTACGGAAAAAATATTGCCGAAGAGATGATTTCAGTCAATTATTCAACAGAGGACATCAAAATAGCTGGATATATCTCAAGTCCAAATTTAACACGAGGAGATACCTCATATCAATCGATTTTTGTTAACTCAAGATATATTAAAGATAGCCGACTTACGAAGAATATTGAAAACTCTTATGGTCAATTACTAGAAAAAAGAAGACATCCCATTATAATTCTCAATTTAGAAATAAATCCCAAAGAAATTGATGTTAATGTTCATCCAACAAAACGTGAAATACGTTTTAGCAAAGAAAAACTAGTTTTAGAGACGCTCAAAACATCAATTCTTGAAGCACTTACTGAAAAGGATCATATCCCTTCTGTAGAGATTAGAGAAGAATCTTTTCTAAGAACAACTACGCATCCAGATAATCTAATCGAAGATATAATTAGTCAGGATATTAGTAAGTCCGAAGATACTGCAAAAACGACTATGAGTAAACCCGAAATCACTTCAATAACTCCTCCACTACGTTACTTCGATCCATCAGCAGAATCTGTACCCCATCTAAGGAAAGATTTCACGATAGAAAAATTAGGGAATCTAGTTCTATTAGGGCAAGCTCATTTCACTTATCTTATATTTCAAGACAAAGAGGGGCTTATACTAGTAGATCAACACGCTGCAGATGAACGTGTGCAACTTGAAAAAATAACGAAAAAATACATGAACTCAATAGATACTCAAAATCTTCTTGCCCCAATAAAGATAGAGCTCAAACAACACGAAAGTGAATTGTTAAAAAACAACCTGGACACTTTAAATGAATATGGGCTTAATATTGAACACTTTGGAGGAACAACATTTGTTATTCGTAGTCTGCCAATCGGTCCAGTAGATGTTAAAGAAATAAGGGAAATGGTTGAGGAATTACTCTCATCGGGCGAGCTGGAAAACAAAGAAACACTAAAGGAGACAATAATCAAATTGATGGCGTGTCACTCTGCGATAAGGGCTGGTGAGAAACTTTCAGTTGATACAAGCCTATCCTTAATAAGGAATCTATTTCAAACTGAAAATCCATATACTTGTGCTCATGGTCGGCCAACTATGATACGCATAAGTAATAAACAATTAGAGAAATTATTCAAACGAATTGCATAAAAACCAATTCGTCTTGAAAATCTGACGCTTAATATTTTTAAATACATATTAGAATGAGCAGATCCATCACGTTAGTGCCAGTTGGACCAGTAAGTACTAAATCGCTAATTTCTTGGAAGAAATGATAGGCGTCGTTGTTTTCTAAATGTTTTTTGGGATTTAATCCCTTCTCTCTTGCTCTTAATATTGTTGAAGGATCAATAAGCGCACCTGCTGCGTCAGTAGGTCCATCGATGCCATCAGTACCAATAGATCCAAAAGCAACTCCTTCCATTTTTTCTCCTAATTTTATAGCCGCCCCCAAACTAACCTCTTGATTGCGCCCTCCCTTTCCAGTTCCAGTTACTGTTACAGTTGTTTCTCCACCTGCTATGATGACACATGGTTTTGGGAGTGGGTGTCCATGCTTATGAATTTCTTTTGCTATTGCTGCAAAAGCAATACCAATTTGACGCGCTTCACCTTCCAATGATGATGTTAAAATGATGCTATTTAATCCAAGTTCTTCTGCTTTAAGTTTCGCAGTAATACAAGCGCTGAAATTACTACCGATTATAACGTTATGACAAGAAAGAGGCATTTCTTTGGGTGTTTCTGGGATTTTTTGAGCGAGACCATCATTTAAACGTCTCTTTATAGTCTCTGATGTCTCATCCCAGATTTTATAGCGTTGGAGAATTTCAATCGCATCTTGATAATAGGTCTCATCTGGGGCAGTAGGACCTGATGCAATGGAATCTAGAGGATCGCCTACTACGTCTGATAAGATTAAACTAATCAATGAAGCCCCATGTTTACAAGCATGCTTTGCAAGTTGTCCTCCCTTAAAATTCGAAATGTGTTTTCTGACGGTATTAATCTCGTGAATTGTAGCGCCAGATTTTAGAAGATCCTTTGTGATTTGCTGTTTTTCTTCTAACGAAATCTCTCCTGCTGGAGCTGGCATTAAAGCAGACCCACCTCCTGAGATCAATGCAATAATCAAATCATCTTCTTGAGCTTGACCCACTAAATCCAGCATTTTCTTAACACCATTTATGCCATCACTTGAAGGAACCGGATGATCTGCCTCATTTAAGTTAATGAAACTCGTTTTAAAACTTGATTTTGTACCTCGTAAGATATTTATCTCTCCTGAGGAGATTTTATCCCCCAGAATTGCCTCCAAAGCTTCTGCCATAGTTCCGCTAGCTTTACCTCCCCCTACCACAAAGATCCTTTGAAGTTTTTTTAGATCAAAGGAATAATTTTCAATATGCAAGATATTGTCTTCTTTCTCAAATTGTACATATTTTTGAATTGCATTTTTTGGATCTACTGAATTAATTGCTTTTTCTGCGATATCAAGTAAGATCTCTCTGCACCGCTTGTCCTTTTCATTACATGCATTTTTAATTAATTCTGCTTTGTTCTTAATCACCACAAAAACCCCGCAAACACAAGGTAATTATTTTTAAATGAACTCTTGAGTTGTCACATACCATTTTCAAAAACTTCCATATAAAAAAATTGTAGGAACGAGATGTAATGGCTTTTGAACTTGATCCAATGTTAATATCTGTTATAGTTGTTTTCGGAATTCTGGTTCTTATTGAAGCAATCCCAATTGTCGCGTTAGCATTAGAATTCTTTGTGTTGGTATTACTTACGCAAGCTTCACCTTTACTTACGATAATGATTGGCACTATTGCGATTCTTATTGGCTCAGTGATTTCGTATTCCTACACTTATTTGCTTTCCGAAAAGGTCCCATGGATACGTAAACTTTTGCAAAAGAAAAAAATTGAACGTATGACACAGTTTTTTAACAAACGTGGTGATCCTCTGCTTATAGCTACGAGATGCATACCATTTCTTCCTTTTCGACCTATGAATTTCGTTTGCGGGGCAACAAGATATCCTTGGAAAAAATATTTCCCTATAACGTTGTTTGGCGCAGTTGTTCGAGTGTCGATAATAGTTATTATTGGTCAAGAGATTTTAAAACTTAGAGTAAGTTTAATACCTCTCTTTATCGGTCTTTTTATTGTAATAATCGTAATTGGAGTTGTAGTGGATAGAATATTGAGTAAAATAATTGCAGCGGAATCACTTGAGAGCAAAAACCAGGAACATCCTTTAATACAGCCTACTTCAGCCGACCCATCTGCATTTCTTGAGAAAAACTATGAATCAAAACGGCTAGAAATTTATGCTGCGCGTATATGGAACTTATTAAATGAAGGAAAGTCTTTCTTCCTGATTTTTACTTTCTTTATTTTTGCTTTACGACTTCTGATAATTCCCATTGTGGTTTTTGTAAGCTCCAACTTTCCATTAGCAACAATCCTATCTTTTGAGCAATTTGATTTCGACTCACAGGCTTTAATCTGGTCAATCCTCTTTGCAATTCCCTTTCTAGTTCTTTTTATAATCTTTGACTTTCCGCTTCAGTATCGTGCATTCCTTTGGGTTCTTCTAGGCGTTTTCATTCTTCTTTTTCAGTATATCGATTTAATTTCTTTGCTATTAATTTTATCCTTCTATTTTTTCTTCACTGTTTTCCTTTGGGGTTCTGTGTACTATCATTTTCGTGTTGGTACACCTCTTACAAACTTCACAAGATTTTGGAAACTAGTTTTGACCAACCCCGATTCTACAAGCGGAAATTCACTTGAATTATTGCCGAAGTTTTTGATTTCACTATTTTTGCTTACATTATTCCTTCGTAACCCTATAACTAATTTGACTCATATTCTCTTCATTCCTTACTTGATTTTTCTTGTGGTTACCATTATTATGGGTGTTTCTTCTCATGTATTGTATTTTAGAACGATTCCAAAAGAGACGGGTGTTCATACCACAACTGTTAATAATGAAAGGCTAGTTGATCGCATTTATGTTATTGTAATAGATGGGTGCAGAAAAGATCGTTTAGAGGAGGCTAATACACCCACAATTGACCATTTGCGTAATGAAGGAACAGAATATTCGAATATGAGAACGACATATCCTGCAAGAACCGTAGTTTGTTTTTCGAGCATGTTTACCGGAGCAAGTAAAGAAAAGCATGGCATCACAAGTAATTTAGTTGTTAAGTCGTTTTTCGGGAGAAAAGGAATTAAAGTGGAGTCTACTTTCGATTTACTTGAAAAAAATGGCATGAAAGGCCGAATGGTGGCAATTGCGCACCTGATTGACGCATTTGGAGAAAAAATTGTACGATCGGTAAGCGCTGTTTGTCCTAACGAGTTAATTGATGGTATCATCCTTAAAACAGCAGAATCAATTATTGAAAAAGAAGACCCCGAACTGCTTGTAATTCAACTCATTTCAACCGATCAGACGGGTCACATATTTGGCAGTTCATCTCCCGAGTATCTACAAAAAATTGAAGAGACGGATATAAAGATTTCAGAGTTTCTTAGTTGGTTGAAAGAAAAGGATAAACTAAAAAAATCAGCTATCATCATTATGGCTGACCATGGGCAATCTCATCAAGGTATAGGTGCGCATGGACACTGGGACAAAGGCGAACGAGAGGTGCCCTTTATTATGTGGGGTCAGAGTATTAAAGAGGGTGTGAAAATCGACAAAGAAGTTAGGATATTAGACCTTGCTCCTACCTTAAGCTATCTGTTTGGCATTCCCCCACCCAAAGAATCAATTGGCATTGTACTTTAAACTAATCTATTTTTTGTTATTGTCTTCTTTAACTTCATACCGGTCTTTTTGATTGAAAAATGTGACATCCGAATAACCTGCATAAATCTTGGCTGAGTGTGAAATGTCTTTTTGAATAAAATACGTGTCACCTTTTGTTAGGATATTCTTTTCTCCTGCAATTGTTAACTCAATTCGACCTTTTAACACAACACCCCATTGTGCTTCGTGGGAATGCTCAGGAATTTCGATATCCTCGGAAAATTCCATAAAAATAATTTGTTGTCTTTCTCCTTGTAGAATATATGCTTTTAATCCTTTTATTGGAATATCAGCTTCTGGTAAATTTACAATTATTTCAGGAAATATTGAACTCATTTGAGAACCTCACTGCTTTTTGTTTATTCTCTGCCAACGTTTCTTTATATAATTCTACCCGAAAATATGCGCGCGCATTATATCACAAAGTATTTTTAAAGGCTCAGTATTTTCTTTCGTATGTCCTTTCCGATTCAATTATCGATTTAAAGAACCAAAATGATCATAGACTGAGGTGAATCCTAATTAGAAAATACAGGATGATTCAATTTAGTCTAGTCATAATCATCTTTATAAATTTAATATTAGCACTTCCAAGATTATATGGAGGTATTCCTTCGGGAATCGACTCCAACAGTCATCTGTTCAAATGCCTATATATTTACGAGTTTACTAAAAAATTCGGTCATTTCCCGAATTGGAGCGATGCGTGGTATGGTGGTTACCCGATTTCTCTGTTTTATCCACCGTTGTCATATCACATTGTAGTTTTTGTCATGCACTTCGGCATACCGCCTCTTTTAGCGTATAAACTCACTGAAATTATCTTTTATGCCCTAGTTACACCGTTATCGATTTATTCGTTGGCTCAAGGCCTCAAGTTTAAAAAAGAAGTAGGTTTACTTGCAGCACTCTTGTTTAGCGGAATACCTGAGATTTTATTGAACCTTATGAGAATGGATAGATATCCAAATATCATAGCTATTCCACTCGTTTGCCTTTTCTTCGCCATTTTCTTGCGTATTAAGAGTCTAAAATACTTTTTCCTGTCCTATATTTTGCTAGGCAGCATTATGCTTACCCATCATTTAACTGCTTTATACATTAGCCTATTATTTCCACTCTTCATTATTTATCAAAGAATAAACAAAAATAAAATCTCTACAAGTTTTTTAATCGCATTATCTGTTCTTTTTTGTGCATTTATACTCGCAGCGTTTTGGACATTTCCATTTACTCTAAATTTAAATCAATTACAAGAAAATCCGTTTGTTAATAGGTCAATTCTGGGCACACACACCTTTTTCGATACAATAACTGATATTAAGTCTATTGGGCTGGGGCAAGTTATACTTATGCTCTTTACAGGCTTCATTTTTGTCATTTCATTGTTCAAAGAACGTTTTGAATCATATTTTAAGAGAATATTTCAAAAAAGCAATTTGATCATCATAATCTTTATTGTCATTCTTATATTGATTTTAATCATTTCGCATATTCTCTTACAAGATTTTTTAGATATTATTTATTTAACGTTATTAGGCGTGATAATTCTAAGTTTAATCTTCTATATTCCCTTTTTTAGCAAAATTAATATTCTTGAAAGAAAGGCAGCCCTTATTTTTTGTTTTGTTTGGTTTTTCTTATTCTTTTGGCTCGGACAAGGTGATGAAGCATTGCTGTTCCAACTTCTGCCATATTGGCAGAAACTAGATCCTGACCGTTTTATCTTGTTTTCTTCCATCCCTTTGGCTATATTAGGTGGTTTCATATTGGATGAAATTTTTGGTATATTTTCTCTAGATTCTCGTTCTTCATCCCTTTCTAGTTTTATCCGACACAGAAAAATTCTATTAACAATTGGTTTGATCATTCCTCTTCTTTCAGTGAATATAATTCAATTAAATAGTTTTACTACGGATACTACTTTATATCTCGCAAATCATGCGACGCCAAATGAGATTATACGCTATTTTGAAGGTCAAAACGATTATGGAAGAATTTTACCTATTAACTGCCCTAATTGGATCTATTCATTTCCAGTAATTGGCAGTAATAAATCAATTATTGACGGCTGGTATCCTCAGGGACGTCAACTTACCCTACTTCGATCGATAAGATCTTATTCTATTAATGACCTTTCTTTAGACCCGAACAGGACAGAAATATGGAGTACCCTTATTGAAAATGCTGAAAATCTTGCAATCGGATGGATACTTATTGGTGACATTCAATATGTAGAACTTGTTCCTTTAAAGAAATTTACTTTGGAATTACATGCTGATGGCATCTTTGTTTACAAAGCAAAATTCAAGATCAGTATGATTGATACGAATCCTGATTATTTAGCCGATAATTTTGTTTTAAGAAGAATTTCCCCAGAAAGGTTCGTCATTGAAGCTCAAGAAATTATGAGCCCTGTAGAACTCATAATTAAGGAGGCTTACTTCCCTTATTGGGTTGCTTCTGTTAATAAAATGCCTATTGAGGTTTCGAGAAATACGGATGGATTTATTCAATTGAAAATAGATCGTCTTGGAGAGTTTGTTATTGAATTAAGATATGAAGAACAGACTAATTTAGCAGCTGGAATCTCTTTTCTTACATTGTTTGGAATTCCCATTCTTCTAGAGATCTTACGAAGAAATTTCTATGCAAAGAATTCGCGACGAAGGAAACTTTTTAATTTGTGAACATATTCTTGTGGTGTATCATTCACTAGAACAATTAAACCATATTCCCCCTATAATTCTGAAGCATCATAAGACGGCGAAATCAATGAAAAAAACTAAAAGTCAAAAATTAGCCATCAATAAGAAACTCTTTATTATGATTCCTGCCTATAATGAAGAAAAGTCGATCGCTGAAGTTGTACAAAGAGCTAATAATATAAAAATTGACAATGTTGAAATTATCACTCTTGTCATAAATGATGGCTCCAGAGATAACACTGAACGTTTAGCAGCAGAATCAGGAGCAGATTTAATTGTGTCACATAAAGTTAATAGAGGTCTAGGGGCAGCAATACGGACTGGTGTCGAAAAATCACTAGAAAGCGGGGCTGATATGGCTGTTATGTTAGATGCTGATGGTGAATATGCACCAGAAGAAATTCCAGCGTTAATTGAATTGATTTTACGAAATGAAGCTGACTATGTATTAGGATCACGATTTATGGGATCAATACATAAAATGAAAGTCCAAAGACGACTTGGAAACCTATTTTTAACTGCACTTCTTATGTTATTTACAGGGAGACGAATTACAGATGGACAAACTGGTCTACGGGCATTTAGTAAACGTGCTCTACAAAATTTAGAGATTGTTCATGATTATAATTATGCACAGGTACTCACAATCGATTTACTTAGAAAAGGATATCGACTCAAGGAAATCCCGATTTCATACTCTTTCAGAAAGACAGGAAAAAGCTTTGTACGCTTTAAATCATATGCTTTGAAAGTATTTCCAGCAATGATCAAAGTACGCCTTCGCAAGCTTCGATGATTTGTTATGTTAATCATAAAAAAGATAAATTTAATATTGAGAAACATTTCCTATTTCACAAACACTACTTATTCTTAGCGAATCATTAGCAAGACGCCATTTTTGGAGTAGATATGTCGTGACACAGACAGAAATTAAGAAAGTGAGCAAGAAAAGACTATTTGCAGTTTCATTAATATCTATCGCCTTACTTGCATTCCTTTTGTGGTATATTGGAATCGACTCAATTATTACCGTCATCAGCACGGCAGATCCAAGATATCTTGCTCTTGCCTTAATAGTTGAGCCATTTATTTTAGTGGTAAGGGCCCACAGATGGAAACTCATAGTTTCAAAACTTGGTTACGATAAATTAGGACTTAAAAAGGCATCTCTACTATATTTAACGGGATTATATGGAGGTAGTTTCACCCCTTCAAAACTAGGAGATCTTTTAAGGGCTTATCTCTTAGCAAGAGATTCAGATATGAATGTACGTGTTCCCGCTGGAAAGGCAGTTTTCTCAATTGTACTCGATCGAGTTTTAGATGTTATTTCTTTAATTACCATAGTGTTAGTTGGTGTGCCACTATTTTTTGTAGGGTCACTTGCTGATTTAGAATACATCCTTTTAATTGGCGTAATCATGGCTGGGCTATTGATTGGCCTCTCTTTTCTTCTTTTCAGTGAAAAATACAGTGAAAAGGTGATTAATTTAGTAGCTACTCCTATACTCAGAATGATTGGAGGCGTTTTCAAAGAAAAACAACGGGATACCACATCGAAGATTTTCGATCAATTCTCTGAAGGTGTTAGCACTTTTCGTGATAAAAAATTCTTTTTGATTGTTGTATATCTTTATTCATTGGCGATTTGGATTTCTACGTGCGGTCAAGCATATTTAGTATTAGCAGCGCTACAGCCAAATCTACCCAACGTACTACATTTTATTACAATATTTCCTCTATCGATGTTTGCAGCATTAGTCCCTGTGACGATATCTGGATTAGGAACTCGTGAAGCTGCTATGGTCGTGATTATGTCAATCATTGGAGTAAATGCTGTGACAGCATTCATCTTATCTATTACTTTTGCTTTTGTTTCATTATGGCTTCCTGCAATATGTGGAGGCATTTATGTTACAGTTAGATCGATAGAAAAAATAGGTGAATGAAGTAACTTATTCTATGTTCGTTTCTTTTTGTAAGATCTTCTATATTTTTCGAAATCTACTGAATCGTATACTTCTGCCATTTTGAAGTATATGGGGAAGAATTTTGCAACTTCAACGTTATCGCTGAGAAAGAAGATTGCGTTCAAACTGGATTGTGCTTCTTCAAGATGAATAGCAAACCGCTTAATGTTGTCTCTGTATTTCAATAAAATTGCCCTTAATTGCTGCCCTTCTTTTGCAAGGAAAAGAGCTCTGGCTGAGTATACCTCTGAACTTTTAACTAAAAATGCAGCATCAAATTTTTTGTCAATTTTAACAGTTTCAAGGTCAACTATTTCCTTGAACAAATCTTTTATGAGATGTTCTTCTCTTGGAATTACTTCTATCGTGATTGTTGCAGTCTTGCGAAGTGTCCCCATAAAAGCAATTTTGTCTTTATCTTTTTGAAAATGATTAATTATTGGGTGTAGTAGATTTTCACGATTCAATAAAACTAAGGCAATAGACAAATCATAAAAATACTTTTTTGGAACTGCATTGATTCTAAAGCCCGTCCCTCCTGCGTCTTCATATTCCGCCTTTCCTTTCACATACTTCGGAATGACTTCTTCAAGCTTTTCTGAGTATTTTTTCTTCAAGCTACGATTCTTTAAAAACCCCGCTATTATAGAAACCATAAATATTACAATAAGAGCACCGAAAATGATAATTTGGATGGTTTGAGGTATTGCCTGTATTATCTGTGCTAAAGCATTAAAAATTCCTTGTATCAGTATCACTCTCCTAGTAAAAATCGAATTCCGTGATGAATTTCTTCAATATAAATTCTACTATTTGTTTACAATATTTATCATTTATCTGTAGGAAAACCCTCAATTTGTTGAAAGGTTAAACAAATTGTGTTTTATTTTTTTTCACTTTCACTGTAGTCCCCTAGCTATAAATAGGTCTTTTCGAATAGTAAATCTACTGTTATGAATATCTTGGAACACCGGGAGAAGTTTGATGAAACGGACGTATAAATATCGGTTGTATCCAACAATGCAACAGTTAAAAACGTCTAACCGCTGCCCTCACTCGTTTCTGTAGTCCCACTGTCCATTGGAGGAATTGGGCTTGTTGAAGCTGGTCTAACAGACATGATTCTTTTTTATGAGATTTCATTTGAAAAAACATTAGCATTTGCATTGCTCACACGCTTAATCAAGATCATAATCAACGTTACTGCCGGCACAAAGACGTTATTTTTAAGGAAAAACAAAAAGACTCTTAAACCTAACACGTTAAGTCAGTCTGATGCAGTCTGACATCCCTTTTTGTCAGGAAAAGGTAGTTTATAGAGGGCGGGTAAATAAAAGTGCATCTTCTCCATCGCGGTAGTATCCGGGAAGTACTTTCTTCTCTACATATCCTAGTTTTCGATATAAGCTTATAGCCTCTTTATTTGACTGTCTCACTTCTAAAAAGCTCTCTGAGGCATCATATTCTCTAAAACCTTCTAATGCTTCCTTTAATAGTTGGGATGCTATACCTCTTCGTCTGTACTCGTCAATGACTGCTATTGAAACAATATGCCCTTTCTTAGTTAATTTATAGCCTTTAAGGCTAGAAAAACCACGTTCTACTCTACCCATAGCATAGCCGATAATTTTTTTCACAGGCGCGCGTGCCTCAGCTACAATGAATGCCTTCGGAAAACTTTCATAAAGACTCATAAAGAAAAGCCCTGGGTAGTTTTCAGGTAAGCAAGTTCTGTTAATAGCTATAACTTTCTGCAAATCTTCAGGTTGAAATAGGCGTATATGTATTTGCTCCATCGCGCGCGCACCACCTACCTGAGCACACCTAAGCATTCTTATAGCTAATAGTTGATGACCACTCAAGTATTAAAACTGTTTTCCTTTGGCTAATATGATGGTTCATAGATTTAAACCAAAAGGTTTTGATATACTCAAATGATAGGATCACATGATGTACACTGGAGAGAGGCGTAAACTACTGAGAAACTCTCACTCGATACTCTACCGGTGGCTCGCAGAAGGACTCATTCGGCGTAAAACGATGGGAAAATCATATAATTACTGTGATAACGATGTGTACCAGTCACCTACCTTAGCTAAGGAAGAAAGCCCACTCCTTTAGGGGTGGAACGATTTGTGGGATCTCATGTTTATATACATCACTTTCCTAAAGGCCTCTCTTACACTTAAATAGCGTTTGTCACCCTTACTTCTTTGATGACTAGAGTTACAAGAACTGAGCACATCTGGCTGACACCAACTAACTCCCTTAGTCACATGTGTCATCTCTCCAAAAACTTGTACAATGAAGCTAACTACGCAATTAAGCAGTCATTGAAAGCGCAGGGAACGTGGATACGGTACACCCAACTCTACCATCAGCTAAAACTCAGCACCAATTATCAACAGTTGCCAGCGCAAACTGGACAACAAATCCTTCGATTACTTGATAGCGCCTGGAACTCCTTTTTTAAAGCCATTAAAGAGTGGAAACGCCACCCGGAGAAATTCAAGAAGAAACCACGGCCACCGAAATACAAAAAGAAGAATGGTGAGCATCTGCTGGTGTTCACTAACCAGCAGTGTCGCATCAAAAACAACGTGCTCTTATTCCCAAAGAAACTAAACTTTGCTTGTGACATTACCACACGATTAGCGGATACCACCGATCTAAGAGAAGTGAGAATACTTCCCAAAGGCGTAGGGTATGCCTGTGAAATCGTCTACCAGAAAGTGATTGCACCGAAGGCACCTGACAAAAGGCGGATTGCCGGCATCGATTTAGGGGTCTCTAACATCATCACTATGGTGAACAACATCGGTAAAAAACCGATTGTTGTTAAGGATGATGGAAGAGGGATAAAGAGCATCAACCAGTTCTATCAGAAGGAAAAGGCGCGGCTACAGAGCATATATGACAGGCAGGAAATACAAGACGGTACTAAAATGAAAAAACTGCGCGTCACATACGACAGAAAATCGAAAGATTACCTCCACAAACTGAGTAGAAGTCTCATAAATTGGTGTGTGCAGCATCGCATCGGCAAACTGGTGATTGGCTATAATCCCGAGTGGAAACAACAGGTAGACTTAGGGAAGTGGAACAACCAAACCTTTGTGTTAATCCCCTACATGAAACTCATCAACATGATACAATATAAGACGGAAGAACAGGGGATAGCGGTCGAATTGGTAGAAGAAAGTCATACCAGCAAGTGTAGTTTTCTAGATAACGAAACCATAGAACATCACGAACAGTATCTAGGAAAGAGGGTACGAAGAGGCTTATTCAGAAGTGCACAGGGACTTCTCATTAATGCCGATGTCAATGGAGCGTGCAACATAGTACGAAAAAGCGAGCCGAACGCCTTCACGCAACTGAAGGCTGACGGGGTAGGAGGGTGTTTCATGGGGTTACACCCGGTACGATGGAATTTACTGATGAATGATGACATCACACGAAGTCATTTGAACCATATGGCTCAAATTGCATAACCTGATGGTTCCATCCAAAACGTTTTAAATTTTAGTGTATTGTTGAATCTCACGTGAGGTACCTCAAGTGGAAGACATTTCGTTTGATGAATTTGATGAACAAGAAGAAGAAGTTTCGCTCCTTGATGAATTAAGAACGCATGTTGAACAATATTTTACTATTAGAAATGCGTTTCAGGAATTCATGCCAACATTCATTGTTGAGGCGACAGAAACAAAGGAAAGCATGAAAGCACTTAAAGAAGATGTTGCAAGTCTTGGTCTTACGCCCTATCTTAGAAAATATGCATCATATGAACCTCTGCTAGTGCTAAGTTTTTTCAATCGTAATGAACGGGAAACGGGTTTTCCTACTAAAAACGTTCTTTTATTAATTGCCACAATTGCCACAGTATCACTTGCAGGCTATCTTCACGCTGTCGCCCTACTAACACTTAGGCCAGAGGCCAATCTTATCTTTGAAATTTTCTTGTTTGTAGTAGCTGTAATGGGAATTATTGGGCTGCACGAAATGGGACATTTCTTCTTATCTAGATGGTATGATATTGACGCCTCACTTCCCTACTTTATACCTTCAATTCCTCCGTTTGGTACATTTGGGGCATTTATTTCACTGCGCGAACTTCATCTTAATAGAGACGAATTGTTCGATGTAGGTTTCTTTGGTCCTTTATTTGGATTTATCGTCACCATCATAGTTACTTTGTTCGGCATAATGCTATCGCCATTTCTCATGCCAGAAACAATTCAAGCAATTGCCGAGCAAGGAGGAGGTGCTTTTATATCACTCCCTGAACCTCTTCTATTTACTATACTTGTTAATCTTTTAGTCTCAACAGGATTGCTCGTTATTCCTACGGGAGCAGTGCTTGTTCTTCACCCGGTGGCATTTGCGGGTTGGGTTGGTATGTACATTACGGCTCTAAACCTATTTCCGATAACACAATTAGATGGAGGACATGTTTCTCGATCACTGTTTGGAGAAAAAGGCCACAGATATGTAGGTATAGTTGCATTAGTAATTGTATTCGTAATTTTGGCATTTTTCAATATAGTTTCAGCTATCATCATTATTATGGTGTTGCTGTTTTTCATGAGAGCCCGTCACCCTGGGCCATTGGACGACGTTTCCAAATTGAGCCCAAAACGAATTATAGTTGCGATACTAGCATATGCAATACTTATTGTTTGTATGCCGATTCCTGAGGCTTTTATTGAGTTTCTTATGAACCCCTTCTCCTTTTTTTCACAATTGC
This sequence comes from Promethearchaeota archaeon, assembly GCA_048940375.1. GTDB lineage: Archaea > Asgardarchaeota > Sifarchaeia > Borrarchaeales > Borrarchaeaceae > Borrarchaeum. Next base: position 18,906 of record JBHLOP010000010.1, read on the forward strand.
TTTGATGGAAAAATGTACATTCAAAGAAGTTATTGTGACACAAGATCAGTTATTTCAAACTAGTTGTCACTTTAATGCGACATTTTGTAGTAAAATCATGTTTTATTGACTAAAATAACTCAAAAGTTTTGTCTAGTTTATTTAATGCTTATTTCATTTTTATCGGCAGATTTTAACTAATCAATACCATTTTCACTTACAACATCTTCAAATGGGCATCTCTCCATGGCTTTATAGGAAATGATGTCTTTTCCATACACAAGGGGTTGTCGTTATTGTCATTTGATGCGGTCACTATTGATTTCTATAAACCCGAAGGAGATTACCTTCGAAGAGTCGAACCGTTTAAGGACGCTGTTTTTATTACAGCACTTGAAGTCAAGACGATTCTCGATGAATTGCACGCTGTTCAGAAGCAATTAGTTCGTGCTGATTTCATGTTTCGTTTACTCAAGCAATATGAACAACGAGGTTTTGATCCCAACTTGATTCTTGATCTTATGCAGCAGGTGGTATCTCACTTGTTTCCCTTAAATATCAAGGCCGCCCCCCATGACATCCGACTCCAATTTAAACAAATCAAGAATAGTGATGACCGCACTATCCTTTTTGGGCATGTGGAGGAGCCAAAATCCAGGGTGCGGAAGATGAAATTTTCAGGCTGCCCAAGTATCCTCACTTTTGTTTGACAGTTTGTCTAATGCTACGATTCAATGTAATTCAGAAGAGTGGTTTGTCTAGTGGTTTCATTCTTCTGCAAATTAGAAAATCGAATTCCGGTAAGACGGACTTTTCTTCTTTCATTTAAAAATTCCCTAAGAAGTCCAAAAGCGATTTCCATAGCCTGCTGTTCGTTTTGAATGAGATAAGGCACAGATTTGCTTCTCGTAAAGGTTTCAAATCCTTCGAATCGAATTGTGATTCCTACCGTTTTGTAGAATATCTGATGCTCTCTCAAATATTCGTGAATTCTCGCCGACAGCGTTTCTAATGTTTTCAAAACATCTTTTATATCGGCGGTATCCTGATTAAACGTCCTTGACTTGCCAATAGATTTTCGTACATAAAAATCACCTACAGGATTATTGTTCGTGCCATGAACTATTTCCCAGATCATTTTCCCATATTTACCGAATAATTCAAGCATTTTTGGTAAGGGTGTGTTTAAAAGGTCTCCAATCGTGTATATTCCCTTCTCATTGTAGTATTTCTTAGTGTTTCTACCGACTCCCGGAATTTTGGTGATGTCCATGTCTTCTACGAACGATTTAACATTTTCAGGTTCGATAATTGTAATTCCATTGGGTTTGTTGTGCTCAGAAGCTATTTTTGCAAACGGTTTGGTAGGTGCACATCCGACTGAGCAAGTTACCCCGAGCGTATCATACACGTCTTGATGTAACCGCTCGGCGATATTTCTGGCATCATCATAATCCGCACATACATCTGTAAGATCTAGGTAACCTTCATCAATCCCTGCCTCTTGACACACCGACGAATATTTCTGAAGTATGCGGAAGAACTGTTCTGAAGCTTCAAGGTATTTGTCGAAGTTTGGTAACACAAATTCTGCGTCAGGACATAATCTATACGCCTTAGATATCGGCATACCCGAGTGAATTCCATATTCTCGCGCCTCATAGGAACAGGTGGAAACAACGCCTCTCCCCTTCCCCCTTTTAGGGTCAGCACCAATCACCAAGGGCAAACCTTTGAGCAACGGATTATCTCGTATCTCTACTGCCGCAAAAAAACAATCAAGGTCAACGTGTAATATGATGCGCTTCATTTTTCCAAATGTAAGAAATATGCAATAATCGAATTTATAGACGGTGAGACTATGATAGAAGTGATAAAACTAAAAGAGTTCTCAATTCTACCTTAATTTTGTAATTCTCTGATTATTTCTTCTAAGTTATCGTATATTCCTTCAGGGAGCAGTTCTAAGTAGTAACTCGCATGTGCTCTCTCTGTCTCTGCTAGATCGATGACTTTCCAACCCTGCTTTTCTAAAAGCGCCTTTTTTGTTATAGGGAATCTTGCGTCTTCCATCAATACTTCCTGCAAAGATTCAATACCCAATTTCTTTGTGACTCTAGGAAACGAACCAGATTTTAGAAAAACCTTTAATCGCGCAGCATCTTTATACATTCTGATCCCATGAAAGGCCAGCATGATTTTTCTTGCTTTTAACTCCCTTGCCTTTTGATTAATTTCTTTGAGCTCGTTATCAGTGAATTGATACAGAGTGTGACGCCCCTTTCCGAAGAGTCTTGAGTACAACACATCGGACTCTCTTAAGGGAGATTGTCTAGAGAGATCTACACAATGGACAATATCGTGATCCTCCATAATTTTGACTACTTCTCTATCAATCTTTGCCCCTAGACTTCTAGGTTCCCAGACTAATCTTACTTCAGCGGTATCTACTGTTGAAAAGAAGTCTCGAATTGCTTCAATTTTTCTGTGGGTAAACTCTAGTTGCGATGGTGTCAAAATGTGCAAATAGGAAGCTCGAAGCTGTCGGCAGATTTTGGTCATTATCTTAAAATTATCTAAAGCCTCAGGAACAGGTTCAAGTAAGTATTGATGAGTTATACTCCTATGACATCGAACAGAAAACTCAAATTCTTCTGAAACTCGTTTTCTCCATGATGTTACCAATTCTAAAGATGGAATCTCGTAAAAAGTCGAATTAACCTCTACATAATCAAATGCTTTTGAGTAAGCAGTGAGATTATCCATTCCTAAATAATTTGATACGTTGAAATAAACCCAACCACCTGTGCCTATTCGGATTTCCATAAAGATTATTATCTTTTGTGGATCTTATAAGACTATGGAGGGTGATCTTTGACACAATTTCTTTTTGGGTGTTCAGGCTGGAGTTATGATGAATGGACGGGGCCTTTTTATTTAGATAAAGGAAAAAGTAAATTGTCCGTTTATTCCAGCATTTTTAATACTGCGGAAATTAACTCCACGTTCTATGCGTATCCCAAAAAGGAGATCGTTATAGGATGGTTACGTTACTCCCCTGAAAACTTCATATTTTCTGCAAAACTTCCAGGACAAATAACTCACGACAAGGAACTTCTGGTTAGCAAAGGAATTGAGGAAGATCTTCACCAATTTCTACAACTTATGCAACCACTTGCAGAAGGAGGTAAACTGGGCTGTTTCCTGGTTCAATTGCCACCAAGGCTGAAATTTAATTCCAATAAAGTTGAAGCGTTTTATGCGATCCTTCCAGAACAATTTCATTTTGCCATCGAATTCAGAAACAAAACTTGGCTTAGCGACAAATCCTT
>JBHLOP010000163.1:0-5122 GCA_048940375.1 Promethearchaeota archaeon
GAGAAAACTGAAGGATTTGTGTATTCTCTGGGAAGTGTACTGAATCACGTATTAATGCACCAGACAATAATTGGTTTAGAATCAATCGAGCAATTCAACATGGTAGATGAGCAACCGGATCTATTGATAGGTTGTTTCGGAGGTGGCTCTAATTTTGGTGGTTTCACTTTACCCTTCATTGGCGAGGTGTTGAAAGGTAGAAGAGAATGTGAATTTCTGGCATCCCAATCCTTGGCTGCTCCAAACATAAGTCAAGGGGAATATCGCTATGATTTTGCAGATCATGCAGGAAAGACGCCTTTAATGAAAATGTACACCTTAGGACATGATGTTGACACGCCACCGATATACGGAGACGGTCTCCGGTATTCTGGAGCATCACCAATTCTAAGTCTATTGAGACATCTAGGCTATATTAAAACAAGAACGTACCCTATAGACGAGAAAGACGTATTCGAGGCTACACGGACATTCCTTCAAACAGAAGGATTTTTACCTGCACCAGAATCCTCTTATGCTATCAGAGCCATGATTGATGAAGCGCTAGAGTGTAAGAAAACCGGCGAGGAAAAAATCATCGCCTGTAATGTCTCAGGACATGGATTTCTTGACATCTTTGGCTATAAAAGTGTATTAAACCTTTGAACAGGAAGATCAGTTTTCTTACAAAACATTTTTTCTTTTTCTATAGAATTCGCAATTTAAGACCTGCAAATCAATTCTGTTTTTCTTCAGTTTTTTCGAATTCTGATCTGAATTAGAGCAATACAACGTATTATAAGTTGCGATTTTGACCGACATAAATTTTTCAGTATTGAGAAGTTTTTTAGTCCGATAAAGTTTAAGAATACAGAGCACATAAATGTTAAGCAACGTGGGAGAGCTCAAAATGAGTCAAACGGACTATAAGATCCGATTATCTACTAAATACAAGCAAGCAATCGAAGAACCAACTAAAGCAAAAAGAGCTAAAGAAATTATTGGATATTTAAATTTATTAGTAGATGAAGCAAAGAAGATGAGAAAGGACAAAGATCTCTCTCAAGAACAATAGAAATTAGTTTTGAAAAGTATTACAGCGAGTTAGTTATCATCGGATTCAAGTTCTGCATCTGACAAATGCAACGAAACTCGATCCGTAAAATCACTCAACTGATGTTGTATGCGTTCTAGTTCTTTTTCATTTGGTGAATAGGGGAAATTTCTACATTCGCCAATATATGCCTGATAAGGTGTAGAATTCGCATAAGGTCTGGTACATGCAACGCGTAGAGTAGAACCTGGGCAACCACTTGTCATAAATGGTATGCCTGTATTGATTATTTCTTTTAGTAATGGTTCTGGAATCCCAAAATCGATAAGTCGTCTCTTGTCATCAAATTTCATATTTTCGAAACGTGCCTTATTCTCTTCAATAAGAAATCTCGCTAATTGCATTCTTCGGTATTGTCCGATGGGGGGTTGAGATCTATTTTCTAAAGGAGAGCCAGGTTCTGGGAAGAATGAAAAAAGGTGTATGAGAACTTCACGATCCGCAGCTTGTTGAAATATTTGTGTCATTTCTTCTTCTGTTTCACCGAGTCCTACGATTAAGTGCATCCCAACATTCTTACTTCCAAAAACCTGAAGTCCCTCTTGAATAATCTTCCAATATGTTTCCCAGCGGTGAGGCCCTCGAATATCTTTACCTCTAAATTTATCAAATAATTCGGGAGTAGCGGCGTCGATTGCGATACCTATCTTATCTACACCCGCATTTTTTAAAGCAATCAGCCAGTCCTTATTAATGATAGTAGGCGTGATCAATCCAGAAATTAACAAGTCAGTTTCATTTTTGATTCTTTTTGCAATGGTGATAGTATCTTGGAGGGCTCTTTTGTTTGTGAGCATTGAAATACAAACTCGTTCTACGTGAGAGCATTTCTCTTTCGAATTTAATTTCTGTATTATTGTATTAAGTTCGTGGGTTGGCCATTCAACTCTAATAAAAGATTTATCTTTATGAAGGTCACTTTCACATTCTCTTACAAAACTTAAACCACAGTAAGCGCATCGTGCAAAGCAGCCTTCTTCGTAGGTCAATAAAAGGTTCACACACGGTAATGTAGCGTCCTTATAAAATGATCCTGGTTTTAGGCCAAGTGTCATCGCTGCGGCAAGGCTCATTTGAAGATATTCAGGTGATTCTTTTGATACTGTTTCTTCAATCTCTTGAGATACTGCTTTGTCCATAATAAAGCCCTCTTTGAAAGTATTTCACAAGATATTTTAGTTTCTTTAAAAATATGTGTAGACATAAAAAGGTTTATCATAACTGCATATCAGACAAATCCTTATGAGGCTATGCGTTAAAGATATATAAAACTTTACACATTTCATTGCAGAACAACGAGGTAAGAACATGGATATAGGTGAAAACAGCGAAATATGGCGTCTATTGGATACAGGTGTACTTACTGGTGCTGAAAATATGGCTCTAGACGCAATATTACTTCAAGAGCGAAATGAAGGTAAGAGTCCCAATATCTTAAGATTTTTACAGTTTTCACCTCCCGTAGTTTTGATTGGATATCACCAAACAGTGGCTCACGAGGTCAGAGTAGATTATTGTAATTCAAAGGGAATTGATATCAATCGTCGAATTACAGGTGGCGGCGCTATTTTTTTTGATGAATCTCAAATAGGTTGGGAATTGGTTTTCAATAGCGAGGATTTAGACGTCGGAAGAAATCTTGAGAAGATAACAAAAAAAGTCTGTGAAGGGGCAGTCAAAGGTCTTCAAAAACTAGGTTTAAGTGCAGAATTTAGACCTAGGAATGATATTGAGGTTAACGGCAAGAAGATATCTGGAACAGGGGGAGTTTTTGAGGATAATGCTTGTCTTTACCAAGGAACTCTGCTAGTTGACACTGATATGGAAATGATGCTTAAAGCATTGAGGATTCCTATAGAAAAATTAACTAAACGAGGAATTGAATCTGCTAGGGATCGTGTGACTTGTCTTAAGGAAGAGTTAGGAACTATACCGCCTCTTGAAAAAATTAAAACAGCTTTGCTACAAGGCTTTTCCGAAGAACTAGGTATACAATTTAGAGCTGACTCACTAACTACTAGTGAACAATCTTTGCTTCAAAAGGAGCTTGCAGATAAAGTATCAGATGAATGGATATATTTGATAGAAGAACCTGAAAATTACAGTCAAATGCTTCGTTCAATATACAAAGTTGATGGCGGTCTCTTAAGGGTAAATCTACATGTAGATGCAAAAATGCGATACATCAAACAAGCTTTAATAACAGGTGACTTCTTCGTTGATCCAGCAAGGACGGTTTATGACTTAGAAGCTAGTCTTAAAAGCACACCAATTGTAGATCTAAAGAAGAATCTCCACAAATTTTTTATCGATAAAAAGCCGAGATTCTTAGGCTTATCCGAAGATGACATTTATCGGGCAATTAGTGAGGCGCTTGACAAACTAGAATATGTTGGTCTAAGCATAGATGAGGCCAATTCAATATTTGTCGTTAATGACTCATTTAGAAATCTATTGAAAAATAATACGGTTTTACTTCTTCCATATTGTGCTAAGCTTCCAGAATGCGAGTTTAGAAACGAAGATTATTGTGCAAGATGTGGAGGCTGCAGTATAGGCGAAGCTTACGATATTGGTCAAGAAAAAAACTTGCGAGTTATAAGTATATGTAGTTTTGAGCATCTTGTAGAAACCTTTAAACAGCTCAAACGTGAAGGTGTTCAGTCATACATAGGTTGTTGTTGTGAAGCATTCTTTGAAAAAAGACAAAAGGCATTTAGAGAATCAGGCCTGGGCGGTTTGCTTATTAATATCGATAATACTACTTGTTATGAACTTGGCAAAGAACAGGAAGCGTATGAAGGTACTTTTAAGCAAAAAACTGAACTAAAACTTGAACTATTGAAAAAAATCATTGAAACCGTTGGAGTCCCTTCATGATGGCAATTCCAACAGAATGTGATGTATTAGTAATTGGCGCTGGACCAGCTGGTAGTACTACTGCAAGAAATATTGCAAAAGACGGAATAGATGTTGTTCTTATAGATAAAAGAAAAGAGTTGGGTTTGCCAGTGCAATGTGCTGAGCATATACCCTTCCAAGTTGCTCATTTTACTGATTCAAAAAAGGAAATAATTGCACAGAAAATCAACTATATGCATACAGCTATGCCAAACGGTGATATAACCATTACTGAATCCAAAGGATATATTATTCACAGAGATTTGTTTGATAAATATTTAGCAGAGAAAGCAAGGGAAATAGGGACACATGTTTTTACCAAAACAGAAGCGTTAGGTATCCATAGAAACAAAGTTAAAATACGTGAAGGAAAACAGGAGCAATTTATTTCTCCAAGAATAATTGTAGATGCAAGTGGTCCAAAATCTGTGATGGGAAAATCTCTTGGAATATATAACACCACATATATTTATGCAAATCAATTCTTAATGCCACTAAAAGAAAAAAGGGACTTTACAGAGGTTTATTTTCGAAATTACATACCTGGAGGATATGGTTGGGTATTTCCAAAAGATGATGTATGTAACGTTGGAGTTGGTGTAAGTCTTAAGTTTGGAATACCGCCACGGGAGGCTTTAAAGAATTTTGTTAAAGAACTTTTGAACCAAGACATAATTTCTAATAAAAAGTTAGCGATAATTGCAGGACTGATCCCTGCTGGAGGACTGCTACCTCTTCATAAAGAAAATATTCTATTTGTTGGAGATGCAGCCGGGCAATGTCATTCAATAACTGGCGCCGGTGTACCATTTGCTCTGCTTTGTGGACAACTTGCTGGAAAATATGTTGTGGAAGCGGTGCAAGAAGAAGATTTAGAAATTCTAAAAGAATATGAAGAGGAATGTATTGATTCTTTTAGTGATTCACTCATGCTTGCAGTGAAAAAAAGAAAATTCTTTGAATCATACTGGAATAATCCCCAGCGAGATTTTAATGAAATAGTAAAAAAAACGTGGGTTGTCTTCGAAGACTATTATGAGTGAATCATTCCGAAAGTTTTTCAAACATATTTTTACCAACAAAGCAAACAGGACAGAGCCAATCTTCTGGAATATCTTCGAAAAGAGT
>JBHLOP010000164.1:0-5068 GCA_048940375.1 Promethearchaeota archaeon
ATCAACTATTAATCAATAATTCACGCCTTATTGCCCTTCCAGAGACTCCATGCTATCAAAATACATCCAAGGGCGATCAATAGTCCATCAGCAATTCGGATCGGTTGAATCAAAGGATTTCCCTGCAACTGAGGAATGTAAACGGCTAATCCAATGGCGAGAGGAACGCCGCTCCATTTGAAAAGATTGCCTGAAATCCAAATCGCCGATGCGAGAATAATTGCCGCAACGCCAACCAAAATTAGTCCAGATCCTATAAATATGAGTCCTGGTCCGAAACGGATTGAATTCGCAAGTACGAGCAGTTCAGGGTTATTCTGTCTGACAGTTTCCTGACCTATTACTTGCAAACCAAAGGTTTCGGCTCCAAAGAATGGTAGCGTCAGCCCCACTCCGATCCAGTTCAAGACAAGTGCTTTGAATGCGCGACTTTCAGCCCGTGTTTCCTGTAGCCGGAAGTAAACTCCCAAAAATCCCAGAGATAATAATATAAAAGCACCTATTCCCAGTGTGTGAGCTATGACCCACGAAGGGGAAGCAAACGCCTCTGCACCTTGCAAGGATGATTCATCTGAGAACGGTCGGATCACTGGAAACAGAATAAAGAATACTCCCGATAACACCAGAGATATAGCTGCTAATCGCATACGGAGAGTGCTCTTGGGGTCCTGCATAAACTTCAACTCCAATTTGGCATCTATTGTAGTGTACTTATGAACTATCACCTAACAAGTTTAAGAAATTAGAGTATCGGTGGAACAAAAACATCATACGCTAGAAAGTCCTCTTCGAAGTCATAAACGCGATGCTTTGTGTTCTTTGGTACTCTAACAAAAACCCCAGTCCCAAGATCAAATTCACCATCTCCCTCGATGAACATCTTCGCTTTTCCCTTCAAAACGTATATGATATCATCGGACTTCTCATGTACATGTTCGGTAATTTCTCCACCTTTTGGAACTGATACGAGATAGCATGTGATGTCAGCCTTGTCCTTTTTCTTGGATAACAGAGGTTTAATTTTGACATGTTTTAACATTGGATGTGGTTCCCACTCAAGATCTTCTACTTTAGTATAGGGCACTATACTCACCACCATTTCTTAAATCCTAATTTGTTGAAGTAAATATAATATGTCGCTGTTATTTATAAAAGTCTGAGAAAAAATGAAAAGAAAATTAAGAGTCTGGTTAAGATTGAACCGAGAACTAAACTTCTAGTTTAGCTTTGATTTCATAATGTTGAGACTTTTCATCAAATCTAGAAAGAAGAGTCCTTGCTTTTGGTGGCACTACTGCGATCTCATAATCTTCGCCAGCGAAAGACCGTACAGCATCGATTGAGTCAAACCACATAATTGTTACAAACTCTATTTCTTTTCCTAGATCACGACGTAGTAGGTGAATGCCCCTATAGCCTGCAATTTCACGGCTGCTAATTCCTGTAAAGATTTCATTTTTCAAGAGTGATTCGTATGCATCAGCATTTTCTGGTGACGTCCATCCATGCCAAATTCGGCTTATCATTTATAATCCTCCTTCTATATTTTATCTTAATCCATAAAACTACGATCTACGGCAGATTTACTTAAAGGTTTTTCGAAGCAACTGATTATTTAATTCATTAATAATTAAAAATATCAAGTTCATAGTAAAAATCAAAAAAGAATTTCGCTTTGAAGTTTAAAGAAAATAATGTCCTTGTGGAGACTAAAACTATGTTTTACTACGAGATCATGGAAGCATTCTTTCGAAAACGCGTGAGATATTTAATAGTGGGCGGTTTAGCGGTCAATTTATATGGAATTCCAAGAGTGACGCAAGATATTGATATTATCATTTCTATGGACAGAGAAAATATATCAAAGACAAATGAAACGCTTAGAGAATTAGATTATGTGCCTCGATTACCGGTTAATCCTGATGACCTTGCTGAGCAGGATAAGGTGAAAAAATGGATTGAAGAAAAAAATCTCCAGGCATTCAGTTTTTATCATAGAACTGAGAATTATAAGGTCATAGATATTGTGATAGTGCATCCTCTTGATTTTGATGAAGCATATCAACGTAAAACAATTAAAAACGTTGGTTCTATTGAAGTATATTTAGCATCAATAGATGATTTAATTATTATGAAACAACAAGTAAGTAGAGCACAAGATTTAAGCGATATCGCCCTTTTAAAGAAGGTAAAAGAGTGGATGGGACAGGAAAATGACTAAGGGCTTTTATTATACTTTAGAAGACAAGAAAATTAAAGAATACATGAAACTTACTACTGAAGAAAAATTAAAATGGTTAGAGGAAATTAATACATTTACCGAATTGGTTTTGAATGAAAAAGAAAAAGAGTTCCGCAATAAATTACGCGAAGCTGAAATTTGATTACTATAAAGAAGCCAGAAAGCATCACCGCTTCAGCGTGGGGTAGTTCACTGAATCACTCTGAATCGGGTTGGTTTTACTTTTTCCTTTTCATCGCTGTGATATTCATTGAGCGATAATATCGTACCATCTTTTAACATTAACTCATTCAGTGCATCGACGAAAGCTTCAGATAACTCAAACGTAGTTAATATCGGAATACCAAATTCAACTGCTTTTCTTCTCATCGCATATTCGTCTTCCAACATCAGGGAATACTTTTCAAGGGTAGTTGACTGTGGTATGTTAATAACCAAATCGATCTTTTGATTTATGAGGTAATCAAGAATGTTTGGATTTCTATGTTGTTCACTGATTTTGTAGAGAGTTTCCACATCCGAAAGACCCTCGTTTTCAAAAAACTCTGCTGTATCTTCGGTAGCTAGAATATTATACCCCATTTGCTTCAGTTTTTTAGCTATTGGCGTTAATTTCTGTTTTAGTTCAACACCACCAACAGTGATAAATACGTTTCCATTCTGCTTGGGAAGTTTAAACTCAGCACCTTCAAGACTTTTTATCAATGCATCACCAAAGGTTTCTCCAAAACAAGCGACTTCTCCAGTAGAACGCATTTCGACACCAAGTATCGGATCTGCGTCTGTTAAACGTGTAAAGCTAAATTGTGGTGTTTTAACCACATAAAAATCAATAGGTGGTGTATCAAGAGCGCCTAGTTCTCTTAGTGTCTTCCCTTGGAGCACACCAGCGCTCAATTCCATAAGGTTTATGCCTCTAGCTTTTGAAACGAAAGGCATCGAACGAGATGAACGCAAATTGCATTCAATTACTAATACATCACCATTTTTCACAAGGTATTGAATATTGAATGGTCCAAGAATCTTCAGTGCTCTAGCTACTCGCAATGTATACTCCTTAATTTTTTCTGTTATTTCTCTAGATAGAGTTAGGGGTGGAATGGACATTGTAGCATCGCCTGAATGAACTCCCGCCGGTTCAATATGCTCAATAATTGCTCCAATAAACACATCGATGCTATCTGAGACTGCATCAACCTCAATTTCTTTTGCGTTCTGAATAAATTTGGAGATTACAACCGGATATTCTTGAGAAACTGATGATGCCTGCTTCAAAAATGAAATCAATTCTTTTTCTGTAAATGCAACTCTCATTGCAGCTCCAGATAAGACATAAGAAGGTCTCACTAATACAGGATATCCAACATCTTTTGCAAATTCTTTGGCATCATCGATAGTTATCAAAGTTTTCCAGGCGGGTTGATTTATACCTATTGAGTCTAATAATTCACTGAATTTCGACCTATCTTCTGCACGATCTATATCTTCTGCAGCAGTACCAAGTATAGTTACTCCTTCTTGCCAAAGTTTATGAGCAAGTGTATTGGGAATCTGCCCACCAACACTTACCACTACCCCAGATGGTTGTTCTTTTTCATTAATTTCTAACACATTTTCAAGAGTAATTTCGTCAAAGTAAAGACGATCGCTCATATCAAAATCAGTACTCACAGTTTCAGGATTATAATTAACCACGACAGATTCATCGAATCCTTGCTTCTTAAGTCCCCAGACCATGTTCATTGTGGTCCAGTCGAACTCTACACTTGATCCGATCCGATAACTACCACATCCAAGTACAACAATATTTTTCTTTGTTGGATCAGCTGCAGTGATATCATCCTCTGATCCCCCATAAGTTAGATACAGGTAGTTCGTGTGTGCAGGCCATTCTGCAGCTAATGTGTCAATTTGGTTAATTACAGGAATTATACTTTGTTTCTTTCTAAGTGAACGCACTTCTTTCTCAGATATATCTAGACAAATGCTAATTTGTTTATCAGAAAAGCCAAGCCGTTTTGCTTCTTGAAGTAATTCTCTTATTGTATCCTCATCTTCATTTTCAAGATCTAAATGCTTCAGATATAACTCTAAATCAATTATATTCTTAATTTTGTAGAGAAACCATGGATCTATACCAGACAGACTATAAACTTGTTCAATCGAATAACCACGCTTAAACGCATCTACAAGTACATAAAGCCTTTCATCAGTGGGACGAATAAGCGCGTCTTCGAGAATTTCATCAGATAAATATGAGCCATTCCCGTTTCCAATAACACCAAGTTTACCGATATCAAGCATTCTAACAGCTTTTTGCAGTGCTTCCTCAAAACATCTACCAATTGCCATAACCTCTCCAACAGATTTCATTTGAGTTCCTATATGTCGATCTACACGATCAAATTTAGGCAGATCCCAGCGTGGAATCTTAACCACAAGATAATCTAAAGCCGGTTCGAAACAAGCAGTTGTGATGCCTGTGACCACGTTCTTTAACTCTGGTAGAGTATATCCCACAGCTAATTTAGCAGCAATATACGCTAGAGGATAGCCTGTAGCTTTTGATGCTAAAGCAGATGAACGTGAAAGCCTGGCGTTAACTTCAATGACTCTGTATTCTTCTGATTTAGAATCTAGGCCAAATTGAACATTACATTCTCCAACTACACCTAAAGACCTTATAACTCTGATTGCTGCTGATCTCAAGATGTTATATTCTCGATTGGTCAGGGTTTGTGAGGGTGCAATTACAATTGATTCTCCGGTATGGACACCTAGAGGATCAAAATTTTCCATATTGCAAATCGTAATGCAGTTATCATC
>JBHLOP010000165.1:0-5006 GCA_048940375.1 Promethearchaeota archaeon
AAACGTGAAGAAATCTACATTGGCCCATATTTAAAGGATGCACCAGATCTGTTAATTCAATTAAACGATGGATTTGCCATGTTTGGTGGTTTCGGAAATGATATATTCAGCAGTAAAAAAGATCTAGCGCAAAAATCAACGACTGAATCAGATGGACACATTTGGAAGGCTGCACATGATATTAACGGAGTTTTCATGTCATTTGGAAAAGATATACGCCCTGTTCAAGTAGAGGCAAATGTTATGGATATCGCACCAACAATTTTGCACATATTGAATATACCAATTCCTCACATGATGGATGGAAACGTTCTTAGAAACATATTCGATATTAATTCAGTTCTTTACGACAGATTAGAAAAAATCGACCAAGAAGAAAGAAAGACTGAAGAAATAGAAGATGATGAAAAAGAAATACTTACTAAAGAGGAAGAATTAGAAATCATGGAACGATTAAAAGGTTTAGGATATATATAAGCTCTCTATAATTATTATCAGGAAAAATCACATTCAAAAAAGCCCAATTGCTCCATCATTCATTAAGAAAATCAATATTCTGAGGAAGAAGAAAAATATTTTATCTATTTTTTAGTATTAGTTAATGGCAAACCATTCATTGGATGTTATGAGAAATTTAACATGATTGGTGCTAATTTAGCGGCAGATATCTCAATTCTATCTAATAAAGAACTAATTTGATTAGATGTCTGCAAAGGTGTATAGGCAATAAGAATACCTAGATAATCAGGGCCATAGATCTTTTTTAAGATGATATTACCATTATTGAAGTTTAAAATTGCTGCCTTCATTTCGCCGAGATCAGGAGACCCATGTCCCTCTGTTGCTATTGCTAACACTGAGGAGGCCATAGCACTTATAGTAATTTCGGGCTTATCTTCAGATAAGCAATTAATTATAGGTATTCCAACAGTACTGATAACAGCACCATCCGTGATCTCTTCACCATCGATCAATTCATCAAGGAGTTCCTGAATTTTTTGTTCTTGGCTTAGTTTTGATTCTTTTTTTGTTTTCTTTGCCATAGAGCGACCATCCTAGAGCGGGGCGATCTATACATCCTATACTTACATTAATCCATTCCGATACTTAAATATTTTATCGCTGAGAAGCCCTTTAATCGAAGAATGAAGAGTTAACGATCTGCATCTACACTAGTCCTATGAACCATCAAAAAAATACAGATGCCACCAAAAAGGTGGGACACGGTTAATTTAAAAACTAGACCGGCTGACCTGCCTCTTCAAATTTGATATTTCCCTTAAGTAACTGACTTAGTATATCGTCAAGTTTACTTACAGGTACTCGGATTTGCTTCATCGAATCGCGGTCACGTATTGTAACGGTATCATCTTCTAAAGTTGTATAGTCAATTGTTATGCAATAAGGACATCCTATTTCGTCAGCTCGTGCATATCTCCTTCCAATAGATCCGGCCTGATCGTATATCACGTTGAACAACGTCTTTTTTAATTTAACATAAATTTCACGTGCTTTTTCAGGCATTCCATCCTTGCGCATCAATGGAAATACTTCAATCGAAATTGGTGCTATTACATTAGGAAATTGAAACCATATCCAATCTCTGTCAACACCTTTTTCTCTGAAACAATGCTCTAAAATACAGTGAAGGCTTCTATCAACACCGAATGAAGGTTCAACTACATGGGCAATAATTTTCTCTCCGTCTTGTATCTCAATACTAAGGTCTTCACCACTATGTTTTGCGTGATTGCCGAGATCATAAGCCTGACGATACGCGTTGCCAACAATCTCAACTATTTGTGACGTTTCGCCCCTTGGCAACTCTATTTCGAGATCCCAGTTCCCACCGCTGTAGTGGGGCGTCTCCTCAGGTTTCATATGCCTAAATCTGAACTTATCCCACGGTATTCCAACACTTGAATAGAAAACAGTTTCTTTTGCAAGATAATACGCAAAATATTGGTTCGGCAAAATATTCTGCTTTACAGCTTCGTCAGCAGTTATTTCTAAGATTTCTTGCGGTTCTTTGTCTTGACCTTCTCTTGTCAATAGTCTTAATTTGACATCTTTAATCTCATCAAAATTAGGTTGTTCATTTAGAGTGGCTGGGTCTACAAACATTTCGATTTCCATTTGTTCGAATTCTCTTAGGCGAATAAGACCTTTTCTCGGTGAAATTTCATTTCTGTAAGAACTTCCAACTTGAGCTATCCCAAAAGGAAGCTTAGCTCTCATGCTAATAGCCGTTCGTTTGAAGTCAAGAAACATGATTTGTGCCGTCTCAGGACGCATATAAGCAACTTTGCCCTTGCCTGCACCAACCTTCGTAGAGAGCATTAAGTTAAAGATCGTCACGTCAGCTAATTCAGAGTCACAGTTTGGACATCTTATGTTATTCTCGCGTATAATTCGATTTAATTCTTGCTCATCCAAACCTTCTACAAATTTACCTGTAGCATCTTCGATAACATGGTCAGCACGGAATTCTGTTTTGCATTCTGGGCACTCTACAATTGGATCCACAAAATGGTCAACATGTCCTGATGCCTTTAGAACTTCGAAAGGTAAAACAGTTCCCCCGCTCACTAGGTATACAGGAGGATCTACTTCAGTTTTTACGAAGTAGTTCAGCCAAAAATTGATCAAATTTTCTCGTAAAAAACTCCCTACCGGACCGAAATCGTAAACGCCCGTGAAACCGCCGTATATTTCAGCTGTAGGGAATACCAATCCTCTTCTTAGAGACACTTCCATAACTGCATCAAGTATAGATTTTTCGGAACTCACTCTTAACACCTACAAAAAACCGTACTATTATTAGAATAATAATACAAACACAATAGATGATCTTTTAGCTATATAAACTATTTATAATTTTATTGCCAGCAAGCGTTCATTTAAACCAGTTTCAAGATTTTAAAAAGAAAAAGTTTTGTTAAGTACTAATATGGAAACCTTACAAAATTTCCGATATTTTCTCTACTGCACGTTTCATTTCTAAAAATATTAGCCCTAATTTCGCCCCTCGTGTTGTGCTTACAGTTAGCACCGCATTTTCTCCAGCACCGCTTGCAATTACATGTCCATCCTTTCCTTCTACAAAAATTCTTTCTAATTCACCTTTGCCAAGTTCAATCGCTGCTCTTTCACCCAGCGACAGCATTGCAGCTGTCATAGCAGCAATTCGCGTTTCGTCAATGTCGCCAGGAAGGTCACTAGTTATAGGCAATCCTTCCACACTGACTATTGCTGCAGCTTCTATTGATGCGACGGTTGTTCTAAGCTCCTTGAGAATTCTTAGTAATGCGCCTTCTTTTTCCTCCATGAAGTCACTTCCTTAAAAACCCATTTTGATTTCTGAAACAAGGTTTATTTATAAAATGAAATGCATGTTAAATAGTCCACATTGAGGTAATCTAAATCTTCACATTTAACTTTATCGGCGAGAAGGACTCTTCACTGAATCCTAACTTTTCAGTTTACTGAAAAGCGGAGAACTCTTCTTAGGACGCCATTCTTTTTTTATCTTCAATTTCATGAAGATTTTTCGATAAAATTTCACGTGCAATGGACGTGAACGCATTTTTAATTCCTATTCCTTTTGTTGCAATAGTTTCGTAAACTGGATATTTTACTAATTCAAGCTCTGCTAAGATCATCTTTTTAGTTAGAGAATCTGGAGCATCTCGTTTATTAAGCATAACTACCATTGGAAGGTTACTGTCAAGTTTGTTATCAACATATTCTCGTATTTCATCAGCACTGAATTTATTATCAGGCATCATCTTTCGAGAACTATCAACAACGAAAATAATTCCGTCAGTGCCTTTTAAAACTACATTTCTCTGATGTTTATGACGCTTTTGGCCTGCAACCGTATATACATCAAATATAACATTGGAGTCAGACATTAATGTTGTATAGTCGAAATATAGAGTGAGTCCATTTGGATCGTCGACTGAAGTAAAACCGCCTTTATTATAATCATCGACATTTTGATGGATCCATTTCAGAGCAGTAGTTTTTCCTGAAGGTGATGCACCATATAAAACAATTTTGAAATGAATTCTCCCCAATGCATCTTTTTTCATAATAACCCTCTGATAGCCTCATGAGTAGCACTAAGCAGGCTTAAGTGGTTAAAAATAGAGTGAACTTGAAATAGAGCGAATATAAAAAGGTAAAAGACTTAGAATTTTTCTAATTCCTTGAGAGCAGCCTCAAGTTCTTCTTTTTCTGCAAGTTCTTTTGATGCTTCAGGTGTTGGCGTAGGTGCTACTGGTTTCTCGGCAAGGAACTCATCTAAGATTTGTTGCAGTTTGTCGGATCCTTTCTTAATGACAAGTCGAACCATTCCAATGTTGACGTCGGCTTCGGTAATCACGCATAAGACACCTTTTCCACAGCTTGCTGCAAATATTTTACCGTCGTCAAATTCTGAAGTCACAATCTTTAGTTCGCCGATATCCAAGTTTTTACCTTGCTCTTCACTAGCACAAAATACTGCACTGGCAATAGCTCCTATACCGTCGATATCCACAGGATAATATGAAAACTTGCTTACGTGTGCAATTGTGAGACCTGTCCTGTCTACCAAAATGACTTTCTTAATGCCGCTTTCGCTCTTTATAATCTTACTAAGGATTTCATCAAATGCTTTAACATTTAGCATCTTTAATTCACTTCTTGAGATTTAATAAAATAATTACCTTATAATTAAGATTCGAAACATTACTATATAAAATCTTTCTAGTAGGTTTCTCCACAATCCGTTCGTGCATCAAAGTATAGATCGTTTTAAAACCCTATAGACGAACTCCATTGAGATACTAAACTTTTCTCTTGTCCTTTAAAACAATTAATATATAAGTTTCTTCCGGTGCAACTAGCACCTCGCCATCTTTCGTGTCTATTGTGAAGAAATTTAAGTTCTTCTCATCTAATTCGGTTACGATTGATTTAGCTTTGCCAACTAATGAAGTAATTAGTGCGGCAACTTTTTC
>JBHLOP010000166.1:0-5000 GCA_048940375.1 Promethearchaeota archaeon
GCACCAGCACCAAATTCACTTATCAGAATAGGTTTATTGGGATTATATTTGTGGATATCATCTAATATTTTTCCAAACTCATTAATCTCCGCAGTATACCAGCCCATGTACGCATTGATTGATATAACATCAATATAATCATAACCAAGATCTCCTTGATATCTATTTGTAGCATAAGTAATTAGACGTGAATTATCTAAACTTCGAGTATAATTGACCATCTTGCGAACGTAAATTAACGAAAGAGCAGACATAGTATCAAATTCGTTTCCAATCGACCAGAATATGATGCAGGGATGATTTCTATCGCGTTGAATCATTTCCCTCATTTGTGGTTTTGCCCACTTTTCTATAATCTCGAAATCAGATAAAGTTTCAGGAGGAATATGCCAGGCAGGAAGTTCTTCCCAGACCAAAAGTCCTAACTCATCACATATATCAAGTACAACTGGGTGATTGGGATAATGTGCCAAACGAACGAAATTCGCACCGCTTTCCTTTATCATCTTAAGATCTTCATATTGGATATCGTAGGGCAATACATTTCCATAGCCAGGATAATCTTCATGGCGAGAAAGTCCTTTCAAAAAGATCATTCTATTGTTTAAATATAGTGCATTCCCCTTTCTCTTGATCTCACGTATTCCAAACCGCTCTTCAACTCTATGGAGTACTTTATTCTCGACACTTACACTAACTACTGCGTTGTATAAATTTGGATTCTCTGGAGACCATAATTTAGGATTATTCAGAAATAAAGTCTTAGACCATCGATAGTGATCATTAGAACTAATTAAAATGTCAAAAGAAGAAGAATAAGTAAGGATATTATCTCTCAAAAGTTTTAATTGGATGTTGCTCTCTAAGTCAGAATTATAATCATTATTAATTGTGCAAGTCACATTTATGAGTGCAAGATCATTCATTAATACCTTTGTAGATATAGAAATATCTGAGATCTGTAATCTAGGACGTTTTTCTATAAATACCTCTCTGGTTAAACCGCCCCAAAACCACCAATCAAATGATATAGCTGGAATTTGAGTATTATATAAACGATTATCAACTCGGACAGCAAGAGTATTTTCACCTTTGTAATTAACAATTGAAGAAATATCAAAAGAAAAATCAGTATAGCCTCCACGATGATTTCCAAGATAATGACCATTTAACCACGCATCACATTTTAGAAAGACAGCAAGAAAGTGTACATTAATCAACTCGTCACTCTGTGACGCTTGCCAAGCATCAGGAATAAAAAAATGGGTGCGATACCAACCAAAACCTTTATACCATTCAAGCTCTGGTTCTAAATTCCAGGTAGAAGGCACTATTACATCTTGCCATCGTGAATCCTCATAATCTACCTCAAACCATTTTTCCTCCATTCCATCTTTATTCGGATCTATCTTGAATTTCCATGTTGTAAGAGGAACTCGATCTTCGCCTTTTGGCGAAAAACGATCTTCATCTACGAGCGGTAAATATGACGACAGTATAGCAAAAGAACTAGTTACTAAAATCAGCAAGAGAATAAACGATGTTACCCTTTTCTTAATGAATTTGTTAAGACTAGTCTGCATAAGAGACAAACCTCGCTTAAAAAAATCATTTAAGGCTATTATTAACAATTTTTTAAATATAAAATTGACTAAGAACGACAAGAATTCTCTTCAACACCAAATTTATTAAAAAAGATTTTAGTTTCTTTATCACCAATGTCAATTTTAGTCGGAAATTCGTCAGGATACCCTATTGGAAGAATAACTACAGGTTCATACACTTCTGGCAATTCTAAAAGCGGCATGAGAAACTTCATTTGACCAGGTGTATATGTTAATGTGGCCAGACCTTCCTCTTCGGCAGCTAGAATGATATATGCTATTGAAATCCAGGTTGATTCTAACCAATAGGGCATCGTGGTATTTCCAGCTAATACAACCAAAAACGGAGCGTCTGTAAGGAACTTTTTCTCAGTTGTGATATTTTTTTTAGCAAACCACTCTTTTAGCCAAGCAGGGGACCCCTCATGGAAATCTTTGTCTGCAGCTTCACATTCAGTTCTTATCTGTCTTTTCAACTGCTTATTATCAATTATAATCAAAGTAAATGGGCTTTGATCTGCACCTGAAGGTGCCAGTAAGCCTGCTTTCAGAATTGAACAGAGTTTTTCAATTCCAAACTTATCTTTCTTGAATTTTCTAATGCTTCTTCGTCGCTTCATAACATTTTGAATCACTTTAATCACTTTTCATCAATCGTTAAGACTATTTACAGATTCTGTAGTTGAATTTTCACAGAAAATTCGATTAACAACTTAATTACATTGACTGCAAGTTCAGTAGGTATTCCAAGACTTAAAGCATGATTCTTCGCACGCTCTATTACTTTTTCTTCTACCTTTACATTTTTAACTGGATATTGGTGTTTTTTCTTATACAAACCTATCTTTTTAGCGATATCCAGTCGTTTTTTAATAAGATCCAATATTTTAAGATCTGTATCTCTAATTTCGTCTCGGAATTCTTCTAAACTCAAGAAGTCACCCTCCTGATTACTGGCGGAATTACATTATATCTTATCGCATGATCGGCTAAAACCACCACTGTCATGGATTCAACAACCGGTACAGCTCTTGGGACTATACATGGGTCATGTCTTCCCTCTATTTGAAGTTCAGTTTCTTTTTTCTCTGAAATACTCACGGATTCTTGTTTTTTTGTGATTGAAGCTGGGGGTTTGATCGCTATCCGAAATGTAATAGGCATGCCAGTTGATATACCGCCTAAAATTCCACCTGCATTATTTGTTTTTGCGAGAATTTTCCCATTTTTAAAGGTAAATTTATCATTATTTTCAGAGCCTTTCATTCTTGAAACACGAAAACCAGCACCAAATTCTATTCCCTTAACTGCAGGAATTGAAAAAATTGCTTTACTAATGTCTGATTCTAAAGAAGAAAAAATTGGTTCACCCAAACCAATTGGAACATTTGTTACTATACATTCGATTATTCCTCCTATACTATCTCCTTCTTTCTCTGCCTGTATTACTAGTTCAATCATCTTTTCGGCAGTTTCTAAATCAGCAGTTCGTATAGGAGTTTTTTCAACATTTTTCTTAATTAATGATATATCCTCTATTTTCTTTGCTTTGATCCCGCCTATTTCAATAGTATGGGCAGTAATATCTACATTTAAAACATCTCTTAGGAGTTTTCTGGCTACAGCACCCGCCATCACGAAACTAGCGGTTATTCTACCTGAAAATCTACCACCGCCTCGATAATCGTTGAATCCCCCATATTTTTGGCGTGCAGTGAAATCGGCATGACCTGGTCGAGGTACATCCCTAAAGAGTTCATATTTAGTAGAATCAACGTCTTTGTTCCAAATAAGCATACAAATTGGTGCACCTGTTGTGTAACCATTAAAGACGCCAGATAGAATTTCTACTTGATCTTCTTCTTGTCGCTTAGTAGTAATCTGGCTTTGACCTGGACGTCTTCTGTTTAATTCAGGTTGGATATCATCTTCGGATAACGATAAACCACTAGGGCAACCGTCAATCACGACACCCACACATTTTCCGTGGCTCTCACCAAAACTTGTTATCCGAAATTTTTCACCTAAGCTATTACTCATGTTATCTCCTCAAAATTCATACCTAAGTGTTTCATTACATCCCAAAAATTCGGAAATGATTTTGATACACATTCTGCATCTTGGATTAAAGTCTCACCCTCTGCAACTAACGATAAAACAGCAAATGCCATTGCTATCCTATGGTCGTTTTTCGGATCTATTATCGCTCCCTTAGGTTTTGAGGTTTTAATTATAATACTATTTTCCTCCTCCCTCACATCTACATTCATCCTCACTAAACCTTCTTTCATTGCAGCAATTCGATCCGATTCTTTTATCTTGAGTCTTTTGATCCCCGTTAATTTACTTTTACCTTCAGCAACTGCACAAAGAACTGTAAGTATTGGAAATAGATCCGGGCAATTAGTTACGTCAAATTCGAGGGCTTCTAATTCGGATTTCTTTAGTTTAATACTCTCATTTTTTGAAATAGCTTCTGCTCCCATTTTTTTTAGCACATTCAAGATCTCTCTATCTGCTTGTAAACTTTTTGCATTCAAATTTTGTGCCTCAATTTCCCCGGCCAATACACCAGAGGCTAATAAGAATGCTGCACTCGACCAATCCCCCTCAACTTTGTAAATCATTGGTTTGTAAGCCTGTTTTTTTATCCAAAATTTTCTTAAATTTTCAGAAGCACCAATATCAACACCAAATTGTCTTTGTGCATCTGTTGTCATCAGAACATATGGCTTAGATTCTAAGGGTGTTGTAAGTATTATCTCTGTATCGTCTTTTGCTAGAGGTGCTACTAAAAGCAAAGCAGAAATAAATTGAGAACTTATGTTACCCGGAATTTTTGTGTGCCCACCTATCAGCCCTCCCTTAACAGTTACAGGGGGAAATCCTCTTTCAGAGGCGCATTCAACGCCTAGTTGTTTCAACGCGTCGATTAATGGTTTCATAGGCCTTTTTGATAGTGAACTTCCACCAGTCAATCTGCAGGTTCCTTTGACTAGTGAACAAATTGCTGTCATAAATCGTATAGTTGTTCCAGATTCTCGACAAAACAGATCTCCTTTAGGTTGATGTAACTGTCCGCCATTTACGTTCCAAGAATCTTCTTTAACAAGTATTTTAACACCAAGTTTCTCCAATATTTCCATTGTAGCTTCCGTATCATCACTGTTAAGTGGCGAAATGATCTTGCTCTCACCATTAGCTAACGCTGAGCAAATAAGTGCTCTGTGAGTGTAACTCTTGGATGGAGGCGCTACAACTTTTCCTTCAATTGTAGAGGGGCTTATTCTTATTTTCATCCTTTAAAAACGTCCATCATTTTAAGAAATCCAAGATTTGTGTAACAATATCATCAATACTAAGATTAGTTGTATCAATAATTATATCTGCAGCTTT
>JBHLOP010000011.1:0-21519 GCA_048940375.1 Promethearchaeota archaeon
AGAGAAGCATGTCATTATTGTGTAGATTTGACTTCTGAATTGGCAGATATTTCAGTTGGATCGATTGGATCTGCTTCTGGATGGTCAACAACAATTGTTCGAACAAATACGGGCGATAGGATCTTTGAAAATGCAGTAAAAGATGGCTATTTAAAGATTAATGAGAAGCCTATCAATATAGAATTAGTTGAGAAACTTTCAAAGCGGAAAAGAAGCCGAAACGCAAAGGCAGTCGTTAAAAAATATCAGAAATCAATTGTTTTACCCCAACACTATCTGAACTCAATCAAAGAGTTGGCACCGAAAAAGAAAGTAAATGAAAAAGGCTAAAACCCCATAAAGGCGAAAATCATGACATCGACAAAGATGGAATCAGATGATGAACACTTAAAAGAAATAGTAAAAGGCTGTTATCAGTGCGGAGTCTGTACCGGCTGTTGTCCTTTAGGATACTTTATTGAGGCTTATCAACCGAGTCTTTATATCTATGAACTTCTACTTGGTGACAGAGAAAAAATTCTAAAGGAAGGTCACCTTTGGACCTGCCTCACCTGTGGTTATTGTTATGAAAAATGCCCTCAGAATGTCAATTTCCCAGAAATGGTAAAAGATGCCAGAATAGAAATGCAAGCATTATCAATTAAATATGAGGAAGCTCATGATGGCATTTTTTCACTTACATCAAAAATACAAGCAAATGAGAACCTTCAAAGCAGTTTACCAGATTATGTAATACCTCCTGGGATTGAGGTTGCAGAAACTGGGGAAACTGCTTATTTCATAGGTTGTCTCCCATTCTTTGCATCTTACAATTATTTCAATGAGATAGGATTTAATGGATTATCAATCATTCATGATAGCTTTAGAATTCTAGATGCTTTACTTGAAGAACCACCAGTTTTCCTTCGTAAAGCAAAATGTTGTGGACACGATGATTTATGGCGTGGCGATATTGATGTATTCAAAAACCTAGCTGAACAAAATATTGGAGTAATTAAAGCTAGCGGCGTGAAACAAGTAGTTACATCATGCGCAGAAGGATACATGACTCTTAAAAAAAGCTATCCTAAATACTTTAACTTTGGAAAAGTAGAAGTGCTCCACATAACCGAATTTATAGCTCAGAAAATAATTGAAGAGAAAATCGAGTTTACTCAGCCATTTTCTCCTGAAATAACAGTGACTTATCATGATCCCTGTCGATTAGGACGATATATGAAAGTTTATGATGCTCCACGAACGATTATTAATAGTATGGCAGGCATAGGGGTACATTTTTACGAGATGGAACGAAATAAAGGATCCGCGCTATGTTGCGGTGTCCCTGGTTTTCTTGGCTGTAATGATGTGACAAAAGGCATTAGGACAGACAGAGTAATGGAAGCGGAAAACACTGCTCAAATGATGGTTACTACATGTCCTAAATGCCAAATTCATTTTAATTGTCTTATCAATGAAAAACGAGAGAATGGAGAAGAAAAACGTTTTCAACTCGAAGTATACGATATTGTGAATTTAGTTGCTACAGCTATGGGACTTAAACAATCATTATCTGAATCCTAGGATAAGAAAAGTGAGGTTTATTCATGGAAAATAACGAAAAATGTGTTCAATCCTCTCAACTCGATCCAAATTTCAAATTCGAAATTGCAGCAAGCCCAGAAGGACGAGGAATATTTTATTGTTACCAGTGTGGAACTTGTTCAGCCACGTGCCCAGTGCAACACGCATTTGATATAAAACCACATGAAATCATACAAAAATCACTTTTAGGGTTCAGAGAGGAAGTTCTCAATTCGAAAACGATTTGGATTTGCACAACGTGTTTTGGTTGTTTAGAAAGATGTCCGCAAGGCGTAAATCTAACTGATGTTTTGTTTGCGATCAAAAATATTGCATCAAAAACTAGAAAGATGCCAGAAGCAGTCAAAACTCTACTTGAGAATATTTTTGAAATGGGAAGAATAGCTGAAATTTCTGATTTTGAGAATGATGATAGAGAGGATTTAGGATTACCAACTTTGCCCGAAGAACCTGATATTGAAGGAATAAGAAAAATCTTCAAAAGAACGAAGATTACGGAGTTAATCGAAGAAGGTGATTGAGATAAGCAATAAACATCGATATGCACTATTCTTGGGATGCACAATCCCCTCTCGCTATAATAATTATGATGCTGCAGCACGTAAATGCGCAGATGTATTAGGAATAGAATTTGTGGATATGCAAAAGGAGGAAGGTGCGGGATGCTGTGGCCCCATCTTTTTGCGATCGGCTGACTTTGATACTTGGATTTCAATGGGTGCAAAGAATTTGGTTATCGCTGAACGATTGAATTTAGATATTGTTGCATTATGTAATGGATGCTTTGGCACTCTAAGAGAAGTAAATCACCTTTTAAAACATGATGAGCAATTACGTGAACGAGTAAATACAGTATTGTCAGAAAGTGATCTGCCGGAATTTAAGGGTACAATTGAAGTTTATCATTTCATTAAAATGCTTGAGAAGTATGGGTTGGAAAATATTGAAAGGAAAATGTCACTACGCTTTGAGGGTTTAAAGTCCGCTGTTTTCTACGGATGCCATAGTCTTAAACCATCAGAAGCAGCACAAGTTGACAATCCAGAGCGACCTCATATTCTTGAAGATTTAGTTAATATAACGGGTGCTAAAG
The DNA here is from genome assembly GCA_048940375.1 of Promethearchaeota archaeon. Lineage (GTDB taxonomy): Archaea > Asgardarchaeota > Sifarchaeia > Borrarchaeales > Borrarchaeaceae > Borrarchaeum. The sequence goes on from JBHLOP010000011.1 coordinate 2,678, forward strand.
CCGTAGAGTGGGATGAACAACTTAAATGCTGTGGAGGACCAATTCTAGCAATAAACGAAAAATTAGCCGAAGAACTTGCAAAAAAGAAATTAGACAGTGCTAAAGCAGCAGGTGCAGACTGCACGGTCATTATATGCCCATTTTGTGAAGTTATGTTTGATGTAGAGCAAGTAAAGATAGAGTCGGATCTTGGAATAAAATATGACCTCCCTGCTTTATTTTACCCGCAACTTCTTGGATTAACATTAGGATTACGATTTAATGAGTTAGGATTTCAATTCAACAAAGTCTCTGCAGAAAAGATTAGAGTGTTTTTGAAACCTCTGTAAAAAGGTGACGATTATGGAAGAAGTTCAACAGGTAACGGGAGCAGTTCTTGTCATAGGAGGCGGTGTTGCAGGTATCCAGTCAGCGTTAGATCTCGCTGATGGCGGATATAAGGTTTTTTTGGTTGAGAGAGAACCAAGTATTGGCGGCAGAATGGCTCAACTTGACAAAACATTTCCAACAGGTGATTGTTCACTCTGTATTCTAGCGCCCAAAATGGTTGAAATCGACAGACATCCGAATATTGAGCTCCTAACTTATTCTGAAGTTAAAGATGTATCAGGATCTGTTGGAAATTTTAATGTGAAAATTAAAAAGAAACCTCGTTATGTTGACGGAGAAACATGCACGGGTTGCGGCCAATGTTCACAAGTCTGTCCCGTTTACGTTCCGAATGAATTTGATTGCAATCTTGGTTGGAGAAAAGCCATTTATGCACCCTTTCCCCAAGCTGTGCCAAATATCTACACTATAGACTTATCTTCTTGTATCAAATGTCGTCTTTGCGAGGGTGCTTGTGGACCTAGATCGGTAGATTTCAACCAGAAAGAGGAAATACATGAGATTAAGGTTGGAGCAATAGTTATAGCTACCGGTTATGATTTATATGATGCTGAAACGATTTCAGAATACGGATATGGAACTTACCCTAATGTTATTACAAGTTTAGAATTCGAAAGGATTATGTGCGCCTCTGGACCAACACTGGGACATATAATTCGCCCCTCTGATCTTAAAGATGCCAAAAAGATTGCCTTTGTTCAATGTTGCGGCTCTAGAAACGTAAAACGGAAGGAATATTGCTCTGTAGTTTGTTGCGTTTACGCTACAAAAGAAGCTATCATAACCAAAGAGCACGCACCAGAAGCTGAATGTCATATTTGTTATATTGATCTCAGATCTTATGGTAAAGGCTTCAATGAATATGTGCAACGCGCTAAAAGTGAATATGGTATAGCATATCATCGTGGTCGCGTCTGTAATATTACAGAAGACACCGAAACAAAAGATGTGATCTTAAATCTATTCAATTTTGAATCTCAAGAAACGGAAGAATTTCGTGTAGATCTAGCTATACTTTCACCAGCTCTTGTTCCGTCAAAGGGCACAGAAAAACTTGCTAGAATGCTAGAAATTGAAATAGATAAAAATGGATTTTTGAAAGAAAAAGAATTGACAGCAATTAACGAAACTAACAGACCTGGTATTTTTGTTGCAGGCTTTGCTCAAGGACCAAAGGATATACCAGACACCGTAGCTCAAGCAAGCGGTGCTGCTGCTAAAGTTGAAGCAATATTAGCCCCTGCAAGAGGAACATTAATCGAAGAGCCACCGACATACCAACTCAAAGAAGTTAAACCAGAAGAAGAACCACGTATTGGCGTGATGATCTGTCACTGTGGGATAAACATAGCGGGTGTAGTAAACGTTCCCGAAGTATTAGAGTATACCAAGACACTTCCTAACGTCGTAGTTGCCGTTGAGAACAAATATGCGTGCTCTAGCGAAGCTCAAAATGTTATAAAGGATGAATTGATAAAGGAACATAACTTAAACAGATTTGTAGTGGCTGCTTGCACCCCACGAACACATGAACCGCTATTTCAAACAACATGTGAGGAAGCTGGACTAAATCCGTACCTATTTGAATTCGCAAACATAAGGGAACATGATTCGTGGGTTCACATGCGTCAGCCGAAGGAAGCTACAGAAAAAGCAAAAGATTTAGTCCGAATGTATGTTTCAAAAGCTCAACATCTTCAGCCATTAGTTAAAGGCGAGATAGATCTTGAACAAAAAGTATTGATCATAGGGGGAGGAATTGCTGGGATGACTGCGGCACTTGACAGTGCTAATCAGGGATTTGAAACATATTTAATTGAAAAACAATCAGAACTCGGAGGCCTACTCAAAGATTTACATAAAATTGCGCCAGACATGATTTCTGCGGCAGACATCATCAGTAAGAAAATTAGTGCTGTAAAAGAACACCACAACATCAAGGTATTCTTGAATACAGAAATTGAAGATATTAAAGGATTTGTGGGGAACTTTAACATTAAGCTGGCAATTGGAAATTCAGAGAAAAAAGAAATACGAATTGGTGCGATTGTCGTGGCAACAGGCGCAAAAGTGTTCGAACCAGTTGATATGTATGGATATGGAACAAACAGTAATATTATCACTCAATTAGATTTAGAGAAACGTCTGAAGAAAAACGAGATTGAAGATCTGAAAAATATATTAATGATTCAATGTGTTGGCGCAAGAGAAAAGGAAGGAAGGACTTATTGTAGCAGAGTCTGTTGTACTTCGGCCATTAAAAACGCTTTGACGTTACGGGAAAGATTTCCAACAGCTAATATCTATATTCTTAATCGGGACATTATTATGCCTGCAAAAGGTCTTGAAGAATTTTATCGATTGGCAAGACAAAACAACATAACTTTCATTAGATTTCACGAGGATAAGCCACCAATAGTTACATCAGAAAATGACTCCATAAAAGTCAATGTTTACGATACTTCTGCAAAGGCAGAGTTGTGCATGGATTGTGACTTATTGGTTTTAAGCACTCCTTTAGTTTCTCAAGATGACGCTATTAATTTGCAAAAGCAACTTAAAGTGCCATTAGGGCAAGATTCATTCTTCTTGGAAGCACACATGAAATTACGACCTCTTGATTTTGCGACTGACGGGATTTACTTAGCTGGAACCGCTCATTATCCAAAGAGTGTCGGTGAAGCAACCGCACAAGCGAGCGGCGCCGCCTCAAGAGCAACAATACTTCTATCAAAAGGACTCATAGAAACAATAGGATACATATCAGTTATAAATGAAGAGAAATGTATCGGTTGTGGAACATGTGTTTCAATCTGTCCTTATAACGCCATCGAGACTGTAGAAGTATTTAAACAATATGAAGACATCTCTCTCAAAGAGGTGAAATCGCGAATAAATCCCGCCTTGTGCAAAGGATGTGGAATGTGCCGTCCTGCTTGCCCAGTAGGTGCTATTTCAGCAAAGCACTTCACTGAAGAGCAAATAATTGAAATGATTAAGGCATGCTTATCTTAAGGTGATATAAATGAGTGAAAGTAAATCTGACACAATTAAAAAACAAAATTTTGAACCAAAAGTTGTAGCCTTCTTGTGTAATTGGTGTTCCTATGCAGGGGCTGACACCGCAGGAGTAAGTAGGTTTCAATACCCTCCAAATATACGTGTTATAAGAGTAATGTGCAGTGGGCGAGTCCAACCCAATTTCCTGCTTGAAGCTTTTCATCGAGGTGCAGATGGCATACTAGTTGGAGGCTGTCACATAGGCGATTGTCATTATCAAAATGGAAATGAACGTGCAATGGAAAGGGTTGAAGAAGCAAAAAAATTTCTAGAATTACTTGGAATTGACCCTCGAAGAATACGTTTAGAATGGGTTTCAGCCTCTGAAGGTATACGCTTTAAGAATGTTGTAGAAGAATTTACAAAAGAATTAAGCGAAATGGGACCTGCAATCCCTAAATAAGTCAATTGGGCCATGAAAGAAGGTAACAAGAATTGGAAAAGCAACCTATAGAAACTTCTGACTTGAATTATGAATCATCAATCCTATCTGAGGAAAATAAGGCAAAGATATCACACTATCTTCAATTAGTCTCTCAGGATCCTTCTGACATAGAGGTATGGACAAATTTAGGGTTACTTTTCATTCAAACAAGGAATTATAATAAATCAATAGAATGCTTGAACTCAGCATTGAGTATTATTGCCTCCGAACAAGAGGAAGGAAATATTTTAAGGAAATCGAAACTTCAAAACGCTTTAGGTGTAGCATATTTCCAATTAGGGGAGTATTCAAAAGCTGAGGAATACTTTGAAAGTGTGTTATCTATTGATAACAACAATAAAGATGTCCTAAACAATCTAGGCATTTTGCATACGCGAACAGGAAAAACAAAAGATGCGATTAACAGTCTTTTAAAAGTCTTGGAAATTGATGATACTGACATTCATGCATGGGAAAATCTAGCAGAATTGTATAGACTATTAGGAGAATATGATGAATCCTTAAGGTGTAGAATGAGAGTCTTGGAACTGTCTGATATAAAATGAGAAGAATGGTGACAGTATGAGCAATAATGAAGACTTTGCAAAAGAATTTGCAAAAGAGATTATGAAAGAAAGAGGCCTTAAAGGTGCGAAGACTCGGAGATTAATTGAAAAAATTATTAAAACTATTGGAACTGACAAGCGAAAAATCCACGTTGCATTGAAACGCGCACAAATTGGGCATAGTGAACCATCTGGAGAAAAAGAATGACCATCATTTGTTAGTCATCAATGTTTCCTAAGAAAAAACTTGAGGGGAGGAATTGAAACAACTAAGTTTTATGATAGTAGGTTTAGGTTGTATTATCGTGGGCATCTTGCTCATAGTAATTCTAAGCCAAGCGTTATGGATACAAGTATACCCATTTTCACCATTGATACCTCTCGCCCTTTATGGATTTGCATTTTTTTTACTGCTTTTAGGACTAAGATTTTTTGTAAAAGGATTGCGAGCCTAATTGAGAATTAGTTAGACGATGGAATAAACATGTAAACTTGGCGAAACGCCTAGAATATTCACTTCAACTGAGTGCGTCAAAACAAAGTTTACCTTTTGATTTGTAGACGAAAGAAATTCCTCAGAAATGACAATAAACTTCACCTGTTTAGTTAAAATATAGTTTTCAAAAATCTCTCGCGGGACAACATGGAATTCATAGGTTGATCGTTCTGCATAAAACATTATTGACCAACCGAGACCAGCCGTGCTAAAGACATAATCGTCCTCTGAAGAATGATTCCTAATATAAGCACTTATTTCCTTTATACCCAAATCACCATATGAAACTTCTGTGTATATATCTACTCCAGTAAACGTAAGATTAGAGATAAAAAGTGGGATAAGGAGCAGGAGCAGTCCAGATTTAATTGGATAAGAATTATTCATTTTATTGTCATAAAACCAGATAGCAATGTAATAAAGTCCTACACCAGCACTAACTATCAATAAAAACAATAGTTGATCAATTCCAAACAAAGTATTCGGAAAAACTCCTTTTAAAGAGATATATACGAATGATCCGATTAAAGAAACGGCAAACAAAAGAATAGTTTTTTCCTTTAGTAAGATGATTTTGAAGATGAATCGAGCAGTCAGAATAAGAAGAAATGGAATTATTGGAAGGATGTAAAAATATAGTTTATAAGAACTTAGTTCAAAAGTAAAAAACGTTGTACCACTGATTAGAAGAAGGAATAAATCTCCAGAACTGCGTTTCCAAGCAGAATAGAAGACAGAAATTAGAGTAATTGGTGCCCACGGCGTTAGCCCCCACATCAACATGCTAAAATACCAAAATGGACCTCGTGAACTCACATAAGAAGGGCGACCACCTAGCTCAAATAAGATCAAGGCTCTAGTGGCCTCTGGAAAACTCACATACATATAAACAAGCCAAGGCAATGTAGAAAGCACAACAGAAATAAAATAAAATGCAATTTTCCTAGAAAAAAGGAATTCCCATTTTTTTTGTAGACAGACAAATAGCAGAATTGTGACGGTCGGAAATATTGCAGCATGCCATTTTGTAAGTATCCCTAATCCCTGAGAGACGCCAGCTAATACGAACAAAATTGATGATGATGACTTTGAATTGAACCCTTTAATGAACAGAAAAAGAGTTAGAAGACTAAAAAACGTTAATGGGACATCTAACATTCCTTGACGGCTATATTTTACATGAAATTGGCACAGCGATAAAAGAAGAGCAGAAAGTAAAGCAATCTTTTTTTCAAAAAATTGCTTTGCTAATACATAAGTGAGCAGAATTGAGATAATGCCAAATACAGCAGGAACAAATCGCACTGCAAATTCATTCACGCCGAAAATTTTATAGGAAAGTGCCATTAGCCAGAAGATTAGCGGCGGCTTTTCCAAAAAAATATGAGGGAATTCTCTGATATTTTCTAAACCTGGAATAGGCTTTGCTATAAGAATCGGCTTTAATGGATTAATAAGAAGGCTTTGGGCAACTACAGCGTGAACACCTTCATCCCTGGACTGTAATTCTGGACGATTTAAAAATAAAAGTCGAATAATGATTGAGAGGATTAGAATGAGTAAAAGTTCCTTATGCTCCTTAATTTTAATTTTAAATTGCTCAGTGGATAATGATTCCATTGTTGCGTCCAACTCTACATAGACAAAATTCCATGCATTTATAAAGTGCGTTTTATACAGAGTTGAATATAAATCTTGTTGAAAGTTTTTGGAAGTCTGAATGAAGACACTCTACAAATAATCCAAGAAGACACTATAAGGAGAACTTGAGAAAATTGATGGAACGGAAGTCGTTCCTATTAGTAGGATGTATTCTTTGTGCAATAATTTTACAATTTGTATTCTCAATTTTGTTTATTTTTTCAAGAACGACAGCGTATTTCGCCATATTTGGTTTAATAATTGGTACGATTGTTGCCATTTGGTTTTTTTCTCTACAGAAAGAAAAATTACAGATCTTCATAATCATCTTTCTTGTCATAGTAATTACAACTATATCTACATATGCCACTGGTGCAAATATGCACCCTGAATTTGAATGGGATTATTACACTAAGATTAAAGAAATTGCGATAGGAAATTATCCAGCAAGAGATGTGCATTATGGAACAGAATATTGGACGAAACCGACATCACTTACACAAGTAATTATAGGATTGCTCTGCCAATTGCTCAATCTTAAAAATCCATTACAGATTTACCTCTTTGCATCAGCTTTCGGTCCTCTGGGTGCAGTTTTGACGACTTTGGCATTTTATAAACTTTCAAAAGAGATTTTTGATGAAAAAACGGGAATTTATTCTGCATTACTCTTTGCAGTCTACTCATGTGTTTTTTATCCTGCAATACATTACAACGGTTCAAATTTCCTCTCATTATTTGCATTTTATTACTTTGTTAGCTACGTAAAAAATGATAATCGAAGACATCTTTTTTTCACGATACCTTTAGCATTAATAGGGATGCTTATTCACGTACAGATGCCTACTTTTTTCCTAATTGGAGCAATAAGTTACATCTTCTTTAATTCACTCATTAAAAGGTCCGTTAAAATTAATGAAATTGTTTTTGGCATTAGTTTAATTGTATCATTTATACTAGGATTGATAAGCTGGTACCCCGCAGAAGAATTCACAAAAAACAGTTTTGGGGCGATTTACGATAGTTTATTCTTAAATGAAGGAATTTTCGCACTAGAATATTTCTCGGGATTCTTCTTTTATAAATCGATTAGCATCGTTTTCTATCTGATAATTATAGGACTTGGATGGATAATAATTTGGCATAGAGGAGCATTTGAAAAACAAGAAATTCGCCTGTTACTTTATGCTTTAATTGGAGTAATTATAATTATTTTTGTAGCTGTTTTACTTGAAGACTTTATTCCTGTGATTCGTGGATTCGCTATATACAAATATAGGTTTGTTAAACTTCTTCTTGATTTTAATTTGGCGACCATAGGGATATATGGTATTAAAGAAATTGCCAATATTTCAGTTAGAACAGGCCTAATAAGACTTCCTAAAAATGCAATAACCGTTCTAATTCTGAGTGCAATTGCCATTGCTCCATTATCAGTTTTTGGAGGGCTTTTAATTTACAAACCATTTACAGGAGAAATCGCTGATACAGACTCTTTTTATCTCTCGGATCAAGACATAGAAACGATCCAATCGATAATTCCAGAGGGAAGCATAGTTCTAACAGACCTTAAAACAGGTAATATCTTACCTTTCTGGTGTTCGGTGTACCCCATTGCCTTAGATAGAGGACACTTACTTAATTGGGAAGATACAAACCAAATCGAGAGAGAAAGAGACGTAAAAAAAGCGTTTGAATTAAATACAGAAGAAAATGAGATTCTTGCTATAATGAACAAATATAATGCCCGGTTTGTTCTAGTAAATAAAGGCAATGTAGAATTAATGCAAGACAATCAGTTATTGATGGAAAAACTCAAAGATGCTGAGTCCTTTAATTTGGTTATCGAAACAGAAGGCATTGCGATTTTCATTTCAACGTAAAATTCTTTGTAAAACAATTAAAAAGCAAAAGCAAGACTCCCCTAATAACTTGCTTCATTTTAAGCAAGTTAAAAAAGAGAGATTTACTGAATTTAGGTTTTTCAGAAGTTGAACTAAATAAGTCTACTACGTCTCAAGAAGTGAAGCCATGTTCAGCGCATATTTTCTTAAAACAAGCGCAGAATAACCAATTCGAATCGGATTACGACCAGCACCTACCAGCACATGTTCATTATCGATGCTAGTTACAATTGTATAACCCTCAGTTCCTCTTATAATCACTTCTTTGAAATCACCGTGACCCAATTCATTTATGGCTTTATAGCCCATCGAAAGTATAACAGCAGTAAGTGCTGAAAAAATATCAGCATCAGTATTGGTGCCGCTTGCATGGGCAATCCTTAATCCTTCTTTCGTCACAATTGCACATGCCTCTAAATCAGTTGAACTCTCAATTTCACTTAATAATTCCATTAAATCATCTCGTGGTTCAACAGACATTTGTCCACCTCAATTATGAGCTTAATAACGAAAGCTTCCAATGGAAAGTGTTAAACAACAAAACTTGATACGCTCTAATATATTTAACTTTCGTATAATATTATTACCTAAGACTTTTTTCCGCAACCACAAAACAGATATAAGAACGCTTTTTCCAAGAAAATCAAAGTTTTAAAACGTGTTAGAAAATACAAAGAATGTACATAGTAAAGGAAAGAAATACTTATACTATGGAAAAATCTTTTTTACTAGACTTGAGATATTAAATAAGGCAATAACAACACTTAGAGATTATGCAAAACGCCTCTTAAAACGCCATATAATCAACAATAAGTAATAAAAATAATGCTCTTAAGGTTTTGAAACCTATGACTTTTGATTATCTGTTTAAAGTGATCGTTGTCGGAGATGGAGCGGTCGGTAAAACATCGCTTACGCGTAAATTTACCACAGGGCAGTTTAGAGAAAGTTACAAAATGACGATTGGTGTAGATTTCTCAATCAAGATACTAAAAATACAACAAGAAAGCAAGCGTAAAATTTCTACTGTAAAGCTGCAAATATGGGATACAGGAGGGCAAGAACGCTTTTCTTATGTACGTCCGTTATATTATCGGGGAGCGCTAGGAGCGCTCTGTTGTTATGATATCACAAATCGTAAGAGTTTCCAAAATTTGCCAAAATGGTTTGGTGATATCGAAAAGCATTGTGGAAACATCCCAACGATCTTAATAGGTACGAAAAAGGATCTTGAGGAGTTAAGAGTTGTTGGAATTGATGAAGGAAAAGCTTTTGCAGATGAACGTGGTATACCCTTCTATGAAACATCTGCAAAAGACGGACTTAATGTAGAAGATACCTTCAATCAACTAACAGAACATATTGTTAACGATGTCGAAGCTTTAGAATTATAGTTCCCCATTGATATTCAAAACTAAGTTTTATAGATGTCTCGCAAGAAGACCCCCTAACTAGTTGGGGGGATGAACTGCGTGTGTTCACTTTCACAACGGTCTCCAAGCTTTAAATAGGTCTTTGCACCTTAAGAGTAGGTAGAACTGAGTTGAGGTGACACTCGCCAGTTCTCAAATTACCATCAAGTTCAGGGCAGGGACTGCCCGTAGAGCCTGTTTGACATGTCCCGCTGGGGAATGGATGATTCAGGAAGCCAGCCTACTTGTAGGGTGGTAGTTCACTAACCTACCATTCGATTAAGCCCTCTTTTTGGGCTAATTCGAGTATTTGTTTCACGGTATCCATTTCAATCCCCAAAAAAGTAGAAATATCTCTTACATGGCGTATCCCATCAATCGTTCCAAGGACATCAATTCCTCGATTTCCAAATCTATTCCATACTTTATTTCTCAGAGGAGTTCCATAAGCAAAAATTTCAGATGTGGTTGTTGTTCGATAAGGTATACGAAGATCTGTTGCCCTTTGTGATTGTTCAATGAGACCATGTTGAAGACTAATACGAAAGAGTTCTTTTTGTTCTTTATTAGTAAGCCCAAACTCTTCCTGAATATCTTTTACCGTTTTTAATCCATCTAAGGATTTAAGGATTTCAAGACCTTGATGGCCAAAGCGCATTGTCAACAATTGATTGAGTTCAGTCCCTAATTGTGATGCGATTCGCAAGTCCGCTATAGAGAAAACTTCCGATTCGTCAACATATTCGTCAAGCCAAGCATCTACTATCTGATCCAGCATTTTATTTAATCCATTAATAAATTTTGAATCTTGAAAATTAGAATCCTCTTCGTAGGATTTCAAAAACTCTTCTTTTAAATTTTTGACCCAACTGACCATTTTCAATTGATGTACTGAATCGCGTGATGTGGCAACGATATAGAGAAGACGTTCTGATTCCGCTAGGGCAAAGTCAAGTTCAGTTGTAGTTAATGTAGATATTCCCCTCCCTTCAAGTTCTCGAAAAAAATTCCAAAGGGCAGAGAAGAAACGTGAAATCAATGTTTGATCATCTAGTTTACCGTACCCATACCTCCTCAGGAATACACATGTACCCGTGTCTTTGTCGATGATCCAAATACTGTTAAGCAAGACTTTGCCTCCCTAGAATTAAAAAAGTCCTTCTAGTTGATATGCCTTTCTTATCATGTTTTAATTATTTAATATATAGAGTCATACATTAAACAAACTATGAGAATAAGCAAGATAACTTCGTGATAATCAATCAGAAAAAAGGAAAAAAGTCGGAGGATGATCAGGGAGAGGATCAGTAATAAGATGCGCTTTTCGCCATCAAAAATGTGCCTGCAAACGCTAAGAGACTAGCAGGTATGGTAAGTAACGCAGCATAAGACATAGGCGTTAGATTTACATCGAACCATAGGAAATAAACGAAAAAACCGACCATCGCGCTTAAAAAGATACCTCCAAGCCACACACCACCACTAGCTTCGCCTGAACCTCCGATAAATAAGCCAGCTAGGAATCCGAGAATGAGTGGCACCACCAACCAATAATAAGATAGACCTAAGAGTGCAAACACTTCGATCCAAATGGCGGCTCCGATCAGTATACCGCCTAATAGAGCAGCACCTTTTGACATAGTTTATCACCGTGTCGCTTGCAACTGCGGGAGCAACCTACGTTAGTAAAACCTAACATATCGCTATACCCGCTTGTGTTACCAGCTTATATCACGAAATTAAATTGCTATAAATACAAATAGTATTTCGTTTGTATTATATTTTTTCATTTTAAAAAGCAAATGATATTGATGTACTAAGAGTTTATAATTTTTGTATCATCTAATCTAGAAGTCCTTTATGACTTGCACAAGATTATCGACTAATATATTGAAGAATTTTTCACCTTTCTCATAAGAGGCTTTTGTTGCATCTCCTAAAACACTTGATTTCATCCAAGGCTTTCCAGTTGTTTTAATAAGGTACTTAGGGACTTCAGGAGATTCCTTGACTGCTTTATCCATTTTAACCAAAGAAGGAGCTAGAAACAGCATTAAAGAAGTTTCGAGTTCATCTGCATGGTAAAGTGGAGATTCCGTCAACTCTTTTACGCGTTCATCAACTAAATCAGCTGCAGAGACAAGAAAAACCTTAGATTTATCAAAATTTTTTGTGTAAGAGAATCCTGCTTCCCTTAAGGCTATCATTTGACTTTTTCCACAGTGTCCTGTGAATAAAATAATCTCTTCGAAGCCAGTTTCAGCAAGTTCTTTAATAAGATCATAAGTTAGGACTTTGAGCGAATCAAATGATAGACTAAGAGTCCCGCTAAATCCTCTTGTCGTTCTACAAATTCCGTAAGGAATAACAGGAGCAACAAAAACGTTTAATTCTTCTGCTGCCTTATTTGCAATCTCAAAAGCAATCTTAGTGTCCGTGAAGAGGGGAGCATGAAAACCATGTGCTTCACATGATCCATAAGGCAAAATTATCGTTTTAACTGTACCTAGCATTTCTTCGACTAAATCCCAACTCATTTCTTCGAGTAACATGAAAAATCACCTAATTGAAAAAAGGATAGATTCGCAAATTCTTTAAATTATTCACGCTGCAGACTCATTGCCTGAATATATTTTATAAATCCAGATACGTTTTGTAGAAACTGATAGAACAAACAAAGGATACGCCCTAAAATGAAAATTTTTAATGAAGCGAAAGCAAGATTGCTTCCCATATGGAACTCAGAAAAAATTTTGATTATTTCAATGTTCTTGCTTCATATATCGTTCTTTTTTATCAATCCATTTCGCAGTCTAGTGTATATCTCTCTTCTAAATATTTTACCAGGTTATATTCTGTTAAGATTTTTCCTGCAAATCCAAACTGATAGAATACGTATGCTGCTTTTTTCAGCAGCTTTGAACATAGTTGCTTCTCCGCTAATCATTTTGCCTTTAGGAAGTATTTTTGGAAGACTCAGCATTTGGCTTATTGTTGTGTCTATGGATATTGCCCTTGCTATTGGCATTCTGTTCTCTCAATATGTAAACAGAACGATTAATTACACCGGAGTACCATTTCAACAAAAAACGTTAGTTATACTAGCCATTTTACTCTTATTTCAATTCTCAAACAACATAGTATTTTACACTCTGTTGATTCGCGTTAATCAGGGAAATACTCTCTTCTATTTCGATCCTATTGATCATTTCTGGTATTGTGCAATTATAGAGGAATGTGCACGCAGTATCCCTCCTCAGACCCCCGAATATGCAGGGGTTGTGCTTACCTATCCTTGGTTATACATGCTTCACTATGCTGCTATAATGAAAATGAGTGGAATCAATGTAGTTTTAACTATGATAATTCAAAACGCTACAATGAATACGATATTTATCTCTTTGTGTTTTATTTTTGTAGTCGATACATTTAAGAGTAAAAAGGCAGGGCTAATAGCGGCATATCTTATGTCAGTTGGTATAGCTATTTATTGGCTCATTGTTGCCATAGAGACAGGCATATTTCCACTCTTTGCACTGTATCAAAGGACCCCAGGACCACAAGTATTTGTGAGGGCTTTAGCTATCGAATCCCTTTATTCCGGATTCATACGCGCACCAGGATATATTGTTGCAGTACTATTTGCTTTTTTTCTCTATTCTTATTTAATACAAAAAACTAAACGGTTTTATATTATAGCATTCGCTCTTATTGCAGCATTGCCATTTTACCATCCAATTCTTCACCTTACAATTATAGGATCATTTGCCATCTTCTATCTAATCTTATTGTTATTAAGGAAGTATAAAGAAGGTATAATATTTACACTTTCAACAATTGCATCAATGATACCGTTTGGAGCATACACTGTTATATTCGCTCCATATCTTATAGACCTGGCAAGAGGAAATCCTGGCGGATATTTCCGAATAAGACTTTTAGTGGGACTTTTTGTTCCTTTGCAATCTATACAAGCGATACTCATCTACTTTGGTGTCTGTTCTATATTTGGGTGCATAGGGTTCTTAACGCAAATCAAAAAAGAGCATAAATTAGCTCTACTACTTGGATCGTGGATATTATGTACAACCCTCTTTATTATATTTACACACTTGTATCGTGGCGGTAATTATACCTATTATTACTCCATAACAATCCCAGCAGTCTTCTTAGGCGCAATTGGGATTAAAGAAACAATGAATCTTGTGAATAAAAGGATTCGAATCTCTTCAATGCCTCTTATAATTCTTATCATAATTATGATTATTGCTTTTGTTCCATTCTGGCAAAGATGGTATACTACTGCTACATTGGAGACACCTTATTATATCATCACTGACGAAGAGATGGAGGCATATAATTGGGTAAGAGCAAATACATCTTCAGATTCAGTATTTTTAGTCGCCCCTTCACTTTCTATAGAATCACCAAGTCCTCTTATCATGTATGGTGCAAGGAGAGTCGTTGTTGGGAGTGAAATTCACGTAGAGAGCCAACGTTTATACTTTGATCAGAGATATAACGACACAATTTCAATGTATACCTCAGAAAATGTAAACCTTGTTTCTGATCTCTTAAAAAAATATGATGTGAACTACATACTTGTATCTCCAAGAGAACGCCAAAAATTCACAATGGAAGAACTGCAAAAATTTAATGAGCATCCTCAGTTATTTGAAATTGCGTTTAAGAATAATGCTGTAACGATATACAAAGTTGTAATCTAAAAAGGATTAATTGCATGAAAGGCTGATTTGGGAACATTTTTAACGGGCTATTTATTCTAATAGCCGTACAAGAGATGGCCTTTGCGGTATGGCTGATAGTTAAAGGATTCAATTCAACCGCACTCGCTTCCTTGAATGCTAAAACAGATACTGAAAGAGGTGTTGTCTGATGGTGCGAGTATACGAGAAGTACGGGTGGGTGGTGTACCTCGGCTTGGGGCTACTGTGGTTGGTGGTTGGCCTCGTACAAGCATTCTTTCCAGGAGAATTGCTCGAGGCTGACGCTCAACTTGTTCTAGGCATGTCTTGGAGTGAGCTCAAGGCTTCGAGCCCTGGGGCCACTGAATTGGTTCGCTTCAATTACTGGAGTATGGGCCTGCTCAAGACGAGTTGGTCCTTACTGGTCTTAGCCATTACACTAACGGGCTACCGGAGGGGAGATAAGTGGGCCTGGTACACCCTGTGGCTCGTGCCTATCCTCCTGGTGAGCATGGCACTTTTCTACGCTTACTGGTTTGGTCGCATCAACGAATCGCTGCAGTATATCCCGATTACGACCGTGTCGATCCTGGGACTCCTACTTCCCTACAGGACGTTCTTCCCAGAAAGCCACTTTCGGAGAATGCTTGCGCGCCTAAAGGGTCAAACATCAGATGTGCAGGTCAAGTGAACAAACTTCAAGCGAAAGTGACCATACTGGAAACATGGAATGATTCCAGAAAATCCTTTCTTCGCCTTGTTAAACGCATTTTATTCTAAGCTTTCATTTTCCTTGAAAAAATCGCAGTATTCCGAATTTTGAGATCCAAAATTTAGTTGTTACCATTATCAAAAAAGGAATAATTGCATGAAAGGCTCATTTTACGCAATTCCTTTCAATTACTTCAGAAATAATTTCACTCAATTCTGAAATATTGTATGGTTTAGTAACAATGCCGCAGAATCCGTATCTCTTATAATCAGATATAACTGGGTCAATTGAATAGGCGCTGGAAACAAGAGCTTTAACATTTGGATCTATTTCGAGCAATTTCTTAATTGTTTCTTTGCCGCCCATCCCTCGACGAATTGTTAAATCTATTATTACTAAATCAAAAGACTGTCCTACTGATTTTGCAGCTTTATACAAAGCGATGGCATCTTCACCATTCTTAGCAAGTTCAATCTGATAGCCTAAGTGGATTAATATCTCTCCTAGAGCCTCTCTGATAACATCATCATCTTCCATGATTAAGATATTTCCAGTACCAGTAATAGGATCCTTTTTTGCTTTCCCCTTATCTGAAGAGTGCGTATGTTTACGGCTGATTAATTCGTCCTCTTTCAATGAAATTAACCCTCTCAGGATTTATTTCCGATTTTGACAATTTTTTTGACTAAAGATTTAGACACTTTATGTCAATGGTTCTATCCTAAACGCTTGTGTTTATTGCCTTATGACCCTTCATAAGAAGTATGAGTATTATGATGCTAATATCTCACTTTTTAAGTTTCTGTAAAAAAATTCCGAGAAAAATAATCGTCATTAGACTATATTCGCGATTTTCTTAAGTGATATCACGTTATATTTCTTTTTTAAAAAGAAAAATGCGGTTTCTATAACGAATTGATCTCTATCTAGTAAAAGTTTCCTCCATAACATTTTCAAATTGCAGAATTTTTTCAAAATATATTAATGCCTAAAAAGATAATTCACAGTTTTATAATTACTTCACTATTATTTTGCGAAAAATTTGGATTTGGTTGTGAAAAAATGAATATATTAGCATTTTAGATCACAAAAACAATTTGTAAGACCAGTAAAAAGTAATTAATCCGCATAATAAGAGAATCAGAGTTCCTCAAACTAATATGATCCTCTCAACAGCAATTTTATTATTAAAAGGCGCGGCTTCGTAAGAGTTCTTATTCTTTTTTATTTTCGTAATCATAAAAAAAGTGCTTTTAAAGTTTCTTTTTCCTATAAATAGAATATCAACAGAAAAGCTTGCTAAAGCACATCGCTCATAGATCATTGAAGTGTTTTTAAATTCTGAAGCTTCAGAAGTTACAAAATAGTAGAAGGGCGCGAATAACATCCTTAATACCAACTGCTGATGTTTAGTTTTATAAAAAACTGTGCATTTTAAACGCTTATTTATGAAATCCCTAAAAGGATTATTTCGTATAATACACTTCCATGTAATTAAAGACGTAAATAAAAATTAAAGTTCGTTTAAAAAGTTGAGAAGCAACTGTGATCCGATATTGGAATTATTTGCTTTTTTGATTATCTCTTCAATATTATTCCATCCAAAACTAGATGCAGTTTCGCGAAGGATTTGTGCACCAGTTTCAATATTAATCTCTGGATGAAACTGAATACCCCACACATCTTTGTTCTTCAATTTATAAGCCTGTATTTTACATTCATTGGAATTTGCTAATATTTCTAGAGCTGATGACTTGATTACTTCGTCAAAGTGGAAAGAATATGAAAAAAAACGACTGGATATCCCTTGAAAAAGCTTATTCTTTTTTAAAATTCGAATTTCGGGCCATCCTAATTCAGGTTTAGACCTTCTTTTAACACATTCACGACCAAGTACTGTATGAACAATCAGTTGATGACCAAAGCAAATGCCTAGAAGCGGGATCCCATGCTCAATTGAGTTTTGAATGATATCCATTTCTGGTTTAAGCCATTCATGTTCATCTAAAATTGAAGCTTCCGAACCTAGCAAAATAAGACGGTCATATTGATCAATTGTTTTAGGAGGTTCGCAATTGTAACTAATCCATACATCCATAGACTCACGATAATTTGGAATTAGATCACCTAGCCATTCATATTGTTTCCTACCCATGATAGAATTTTCAACAACTAAGATTTTCAATATGTTGGCACCATAAACTTCAGTTACAGAAACTGAGCAAGAATGCTCCTCTGTTTACGGGGGAGATGAATCGCGTTAGTTTGCGTTTCACTTTCACAACGGTCTCCCTCATACTTAAATACATTACCGAAATGTATACTCATGCAGTATTTAAGGTATGTGGCTTGGTGTTAGGGGCACACACACAAGATATCGTACCGATGAGGGTGCTGTATGGGGCTTATACACGTTCGTATTATGTGGGGACTGCTGGTACAGTCACCTCCGATACCACTACACAGTATATTGGGGAACAATCACGAAAACGGAAGTACACGGCTTGAGAAGAACTAATATCCTTAGATTAGTTCCTGATGAGCATCAAGAGGCCAAGCTATTTGCCTTATGCACGTTATCTTCGGTTTTATGGAATAAAATAACCTTCAAGCGGCGACAATCCTTCTTCGAGAGAACTCTAGACTGGGACACCACTGTAGAATACCAGGACTTTTCACCTCAGATCGGCTCTGCAACAACGCAACAGATCATCCGCAAGAATAATGAGGCCTGGAAATCCTTTTTTGCACTGTTACGAAAAAAGAAACAGAGGAAGTTGCCTCCTCATATCAAAGTGATTAGACCTCCGGGCTACTGGAAAGATCGACACACCGGCAAGCGAATTTTAAGGTCATTCATACGTACAGATTGTTATAAATTTGAAGCCAGACAGCTTTTGTTGCCCAATAAATTAGCGATTACCTACAATGGAACATTAAACTGGCATGGAAAACAAGGACGTCTTGAAATTCACTTTGATGTGCTCTCAAAACGATGTTATGCCTATCAACCGGTAGAGTGCACACCTCTACATCAACCATTAGGAACCAAGAAGGCGTACATCGATCTGGGAGTGATCAATGTCCTCACCACCTATACTGAAGGTGATACTCGTGCAAAACTCTATTCCGGAAAGTCGTTGTTGAGTGACTGGTGGTATTGGAACAAACACATCGCTAACTATCAAAGAGAATTAGGAGGGAAACCTAGGTCCACACAAAAACTACGCAAGTTATATCGGACAAGGAAACGGAGATTTAGACAGGGCATCAACACTATGATCTATCGATTCGTCAAAGACTGTTATGAGAAGGGTGTTTCTGAAATATCGATAGGCGATTTAACCCATATCCGGGTGGCTAATGATAAGGGGAAAAAAACCAACGCAATGATCCATAACTTCTGGAGTTTTCGCTATATTGTCGACCGGTTAACCATCACCGCCGAGAATTTTGGGATGGTTGTCAAAACGATAGACGAAAGATGGACCTCTCAAACCTGTTGTCTTTGCGGTAAAAGACATAGACATG